>NZ_JBEYFS010000014.1:70057-85451 GCF_040634475.1 Streptomyces sp. NPDC007095 | reverse complement strand
GTCCGGAGCCGAACCTTCGGGTCGGGACCGGCAGCAGCCGGAAGCCGCGGACGATGCGCCTGCCGGAAGCCGCGTACGGACATTTGCCCTCACCCCGGGTTGTGGTTCCACCCTCGCGATCGTCGTCATCGCCGTTGGCTCGGCCGTACTTGCCTTCATTGACATCGGGCCGGCACCTTTCACGCTCACCGACACCGATGCCACCTGCGAGGGCACCGGCTACTACCGCGAGTACACGGTCAAGGGTGCGGGTGCCTATACATCATCCGGCCTGGTCAAGCGGCACGTCGGCACTCATGAAGGGTTCCGCTGAATCGGTCTCGTCGGCGGACCTCCAGGTACCTGATCCGTGCTGGCACGCTGATCGGTTCGGGTAGCGGTCGGAGCGGTGCGGCTTGGTCGGAGCGCGGGAGCCAGGGCCCTGACCTGGACGGACGAATTATCGGCACCCGCAGACCCGGGCAGATGAGTTATCGGCAGGCGCAAGGCCGGAAAGGCGGGGGGGCAAGTCCGCCCGGACTTCGACGGCCAAGGGTTCCCGGACCGGTTCCGGCACCCCAAAGAGCGGCAGGCTCGGCATGCCCCGCCGCCGGTCGTAGCGCTCAGCCCATCCCGCCGCTACCTCGGATGATCTGGCCGCTCCAGTGGTGGACCGAAGCCGTGGCCTGCCACCCCATGACGATCGCAGGCCCCGCGTGACCCCTGCGGCTCCACCAGCGCACGGTGTCCGTCGCGTCCGCCGGCGGAGTCATCGGAGGTGGACCAGGACCCGGCCGGCGTTGGTCGCATCCGTCTCCACGCGGACGTAGAGCTTTTTGATGTGCTTCTGCGCCAGCACGGCCAGCACCCGCTTCTTCAGCTGGCCTGTCCCCTTGCCCGGGATGATCTGCACGACGTCGATCCCGGTGGCGGCCGCCTTGAAGAGGGTCTAGCGCAGCGCGACATCGATGTCGCGATTGTTGCGGAAGATCGGGTGCAGATCCAGCGTGAGCAGGGCAATCGCCTCCGATGCGCTCGGTCGCCGCGGCCGACGCGGGGTCCCCGTGGGCTCGTCGTACGGTCGCAGCGTACGTCATCCTCCCGACCCTCGTCCCACCCCGCGGGTCCCGGACTTCGGTGGGTACGGCCGGTATCGTACCGGCGTGGCTGAGCCCCTGGACGGTCCGGAGGAAGACAGTCGTCGGCGTCCCGAGCGCAAAGCCCGCTTGGGGGCGAGAACCTAAGATGCAGGACGGGGAGTACTTCACCGACTAGGCGACGAGCTGGGTGTGGAGCCAGATCCAGTCGTCAGTTTCGAACTCCCGCCATGGTAGGCGGGAGACGAAGTCGTCTAGGACGGACTCAGCGGTGAGCGGGTCGTGGTCGAAGGCCGCGACGTCCCCGCCGATTGCCTCGATCGTGTCACGGACTGCGTCGTGCAGGCCGCGTGCCCTCCGGGTTCATGAGACCTGCCTCAGGTGCTGGGTGAGCTGTTGGAGCGTGTTCCAGGCGCGGGGGTCGGTTCCGTCTCCGAGTCGGTAGTGAAGGGCGGGTTCGGCTGCGGGGCCGAGTCGGAGGGGGGCGAGGCTGAGGGGCGAGCGGAGGGCGTGGTCGAGGCCGACGTCCTTGAGCTCGCCTGCGCCCAGCGTGAATGAGATGGGGATGGGCGGGGCTTCGAAGCGCGGGGGGACGGTCAGGTCGCTGCGGGCGGCGCGGAGCGAGGTGAGCATGGTGGTCAGGCTGTGCTCGGCGCAGAGGGTCTCCGCGAGGGATTCGATCGCGTCGAGGGGCGGGCCGGCGTCTTTGCCGTAGCCGAGTGTGAGGGTGATGTCCTGCTCGACGCCGGCGGGAGTGCGCGTGATGCGGACGGTGGCGATGACCGGGCGGTCGGGGTGGCCGACGGCGATCAGCCAGGTCGGCTGGGGGGCGCGGCCACGGGCGAGATCGGTCAACTGTCTTGTGGACCAGGGGAGGTTGACAGGTTCGGCGGTGCTCCAGCCGGCGGGTGGGGTGCCGGTGAGGTGCTGCCAGGCGGTTTCCAGGGCGCGGCCGAGGATGAGGTCTTTGTCGGCGGGGTGCCGGGTGCGCAGGGAGACGATGAGCTGGCGTTCGCCGGCGTCGGGGCCGGCCTTGAAGGCTTCGGCGACGGAGGCCGTGCCGTTCTCGTCGAGGATGGGGGTGAAGGTGCCGCCCTTCCAGTGGAGTACGGCGCCGGACAGGCCGTCGTAGAAGCCGTGGTCCGGGTCCTGGATGACCCAGCGGTTGGGGTGGCCGAGCAGGGCGGTGCGGGTGGGCAGGGTCAGCCGGGTGGTGGGTGGGGTGACGATCTGCAGGGCGCGGTCGTCGGCGGTCGCGCCGCGCAGGGCGTCGGAGAGCCAGCTGGTCATGGTGACGAGGGGGCGGTCCTGGATGACCACGGCCGCTTTGGCGGTGAGTACGTCCACCGCCGGCGCCGATGTGGCGGGGACGGGGACGGCGGAGATGTCCGTGGTGAGCGGGACGACGTCGGTGGAGGCCGCTTCCGGGGGCCACACCGTGCCGCCCAGGACGGTGGCGAGGCGTCCGGCGAAGGAGCCCGCCAGTCGGCCGCCCTCCGCGACGGCGGTGGAGGCTCGGGCCTCCGTCCACCACACCGGGCTGTCGGGGACACCGGGACCGATACCGAGGAGGCGGGTGGTCTCCCCGGGGACCTGGACCAGGATGGGGGCCTCGACGGAGACGAGGGGGCGGCCGCCAGGGGCGCAGAGCTGGATGACGGCGCCGTCGGCCAGGGTGTTCACGCCGAGGTCGGGGCCGCCTGCGTAGAGGCCCGCGAGGAGTGTGCGCAGGTCCGGCATGTTCGGGGTGAGGGCGATGACGTCCTTGGTCACAGCTGTCCGGCCTCTTCGTCTGCCTCGTCTGCGAGCGCGGTCTGTATGAGTTGGTGGTGGCGACCGCGGCGGACGAGGGTGCCGCGGCCGGGCGGTTGCGCGGAGGCGTACAGGCCAGGGAAGAGCTGCCCCTCGGTGCGGTCGCCGGTCATGAGGAGGGCGGTGGTGCCGGTCTCGCGCAGGGTGGTCAGCAGGGGTTCGTACAAGGCACGGGAGGACCCGGCGGTGCGGCGGGCGATGACGAAGTGGAGACCGATGTCCTGGGCGGAGGAGATGTACGGCAGGAACGGAGCCAGGGGCTGCTGGCCGGCGGTGGAGAGGATGTCGTAGTCGTCGACGAGGATCACGATGCGCGGCCCCGTGAACGCGGGCTCCGCACCGACCGCGTCCGGGTCCGCCGTCTCCGGCAGGCGCTTCTCCAACTCGGTGGCGATGCCGGTGGCCAGCGCTGCGGCCAGCTTCGCATTGTGGGCGTAGCCACCGCGGTACGGCTCCGGAACGGCACCGCGCAGGCCGCGGCGCGGGTCGAAGACGCCGAATACCAGCTCCTCGTCTCCGTACCGGTCGACGAGTTGACGGACTATCAGTTTCAGCAGGTTGGTCTTGCCGCACTCGTTGTCGCCGAGGATCAGCAGGTGCTGATCGCTTCCGAACAGGTCCAGCAGCGCGGGGGCGAGCGCGTCCTGGTCCACGCCTATGGGGATTGCCCTGGGTTCGGCGGTGGGTGAGGGGAGTTTCGCCGCGGGGAGCCGTGTGGGGAGCACCCGTACCGGAGCGGCGACGTCGCCGTGCCAGCCGGCGCGGATCGTGCGGGCGGAACGCTCGAGAACGGACGCGAGGTCGCCCGTGCCGGGGCGGCTGTCGATGCGGGGCAGTGCGACCTGCGCGAACAACTTGCCGTCGGTCAGCACCCGGCCCGGCACTTCGGGTGACAGCGTCTCGGACAGCTTGCGGTCGATGGATGAGTCGGCCGGGTCGTTGAGCCGCAGCTCGACGCGGGTGCCGAACATCGACTGGGTGGCGATGCGGACGTCGTTCCAGCGCAGCATTCCGGCGACGACGTGGATGCCGTATCCGCCGCCGCGCTTGAGGAGGTCGGCCACGGCGTCGTCGAGTTCGGCGAACTCGTCGCGCAACGCGCCGAATCCGTCGACGAGCAGCACGATGTCGGTCGAGCCGAGCTCGGCCAGTTTGCCCTGGGCGCGCAGGTGGCGTAGCTGGTCGATGGAGTCGATGCCGTGCGCGCGGAAGAGTTCCTCGCGTTCGAGAAGCCCCTCCCCGACCCCGCGCCCCCGGCGGAGCTCAGCTGCCTCCGCCGCACCCCCCGCCACCCCCGCACGACGACCCGCCTCCGCAGGACGAGCCGCCCCCGCACGACGAGTGCCCGCCGCACGAGTGACCCCCGTGGTGCCCGCCGGACGAACCGCTGCCGCAGGACGACACGGCTCCCCCGGCCCCGCCGGCCCACCAGCTGCCGGAGCTGTCCGAGGACCCGCCCCGCGAGCGGCGGCCCCGCGCCGAACCCGACGAGCTCTTCGAGAGCCCGACCCTCTTCCGTCCGCGGGCGACGGCACGCAACGACACGACGAACAGGATGAAGACGACCGCCAGGATGAAGCCGATGAACATGGCGTCACCCTCCTTTCGTTCCCCCGAAGCGACCCCCCGTGGGCGCCTCGCTTCTTGCGTGCCAGGGGGATGCCCTCGCGTCTCACCAGCCAAAGCAGAGTTGAGGAAGTCCAGAGCTTCGGCGCAGGATGACCGGCATGACCTCCAACGGCCGACGCCCCCTCCTCAACCGACGACTCGCCGAGTTCGGCACGACGATCTTCGCCGAGATGTCGGCCCTGGCCCTGAGCACCGGGTCGATCAACCTGGGCCAGGGCTTCCCCGACACGGACGGGCCCGAGGAGATCAGGGAGGCGGCCGTGCGGGCGCTGCGCGACGGGCGCGGCAACCAGTACCCGCCGGGCCCCGGCGTGCCCGAGCTGCGTACGGCGATCGCCGAACACCAGAAGCACCGGTACGGACTGGCGTACGACCCGGACCGCGAGGTGCTCGTCACGGCCGGTGCCACGGAGGCCATCGCGGCGTCGCTGCTCGCGCTGGTCGAGCCCGGTGACGAGGTCATCGCCCTGGAGCCGTACTACGACTCGTACGCGGCCAGCATCGCGATGGCGGGCGGGACCAGGATCCCGGTCACCCTGCGCCCGCACGAGGAGACCCGCGACGGAGTCACCCACCGGCGCTTCCGGCTCGATCTCGACGAGCTGCGCGACGCGGTCACCGACAACACCCGGCTGCTGCTCGTCAACACCCCGCACAACCCGACCGGTACCGTCCTGACCCGCGAGGAGCTGGGAGAGATCGCGAAGCTCGCCGTCGAGCGGGATCTCCTCGTCATCACGGACGAGGTGTACGAGCACCTGGTGTTCGACGAGGCCGAGCACCTGCCGCTGGCCTCCTTCCCGGGGATGCGGGAGCGGACGGTCACCATCGGCAGCGCCGGGAAGACCTTCTCCTTCACGGGGTGGAAGGTGGGCTGGGTGACGGGCACGCCGGACCTCGTCACCGCCGTACGGTCGGCCAAGCAGTTCCTGACGTACGTGGCGTCGGGGCCGTTCCAGTACGCCGTGGCCGAGGCCCTCGCGCTGCCCGACTCCTACTTCGAGGACTTCCGCCGGGGCATGCTCACGCGCCGGGACATCCTCGCGGAGGGTCTGGCCGAGGCCGGCTTCAAGGTGTTCAAGCCCGCCGGCACTTACTTCATCACCACCGACATCCGCCCCCTCGGCGAGAATGACGGCTTCGCCTTCTGCCGCGCGCTGCCGGAGCGCGCGGGCGTGGTGGCCATTCCCAACGCGGTCTTCTACGACGACCGTGAGGCCGGGGCACCGTTCGTGCGGTTCGCGTTCTGCAAGAGGGACGACGTCCTCCACGAGGCCACCAGCCGCCTGCGACGCCTCGCGTCGTTGGGCTCCAAAGAAACAATCCAGTCTTCGCCGTACTGCGCGGGCCGCCCAACCCACCGTCCCTGACAACTGGGCCCGGCTACGGCTCGGTGATCAAGCTTTCAGAGCCCGCATGTTCACCGAGTCGATCGCGCAGCGGGGCCAGTCCAACTCGCCGCGGGCGCCGAGTGAGACGACGTCTGGGGGAGCCGTCCGGCCCACAGCCGGGCAGCCCCCTCAGCAAGATCTTCGTGAGCCTTCTAGGCCAGGTGCGCCTCCAGTGCCGCCCGTACGCCGGACTCGACGGCACCCTCGATCCACGACGGCTTGACCGAGGTGTGGTCCCCGGCGAAGCGCAGCGGGCCCTCGGGGGCGCGGATGTGCCCGAGGAGTTCGGTGTGCTGGCCGGGGAGCAGAACGGACGCCTCACCGTACGCGTACGGATCGCGCAGCCAGCTCTGGGTGCGGCCTGCACCGGTGTAGAAAACCTCCACCCGCTGTCCGTAGACCTGTTGCAGGCCGCGTAGGGCGTACGGGTAACGGGCCTCGTCGTCGAAGGAGTCCCAGCGGGAGGCGTCGTCAGCCCAGCAGTAGGAGGCCAGGACGACGCCTCCCTTGCTGCCAGGGACAGGGTGCGACGGGTTGATCATGAAGCGGTTGGAGTTGTCGGAGACCGACCCGCCGCCGATGATGTGAGCAGCCTCGGGCTGGTCGCGGCCGACCCAGCGGTTGGCGGCGTAGTGCGCGCGTTGTGCCGGGCTGATGTGGCCGCGCGGCACCGAGGGGTGCGCCCCGAGCAGGCTGCCGTCGGCGGGCGCCTTGCCGCGCAGGTAGTCGTCGTACAACCCAGGCCGTACGGCGTCGAGTTCGCGTTTCCAGTCGGCCTCGGTGAACTCCCACCAGCGGCGGCTGAACTCCAGCAGCACCTTGGTCGCGCTGTCGTAGTGCAGCTCGGCGACGGCACGGCGCTTGCCGTATGCCATCAGCGGGCTGATCTGCACCTGTCGCAGCCCGGAGAACGGCACGGTGACGATCGCCAGGTCACCGGTGAACTGCTCGCGCACCACCTTGCCGTCGCGGCCCTCCGACACGGTGTCGATCCACACGTGCGTGCCGTCCCGGCGCACGTGCGAGGTGTCGTCGGCACCGGGCTCGTGCTGTCGGTCGGCGTCCCAGTACTCGATGTGCGTGGCGCGCCGGTCGCGGCGCAGCACGTCGGACACCTGCCGCAGCAGCGCGTCCGGGAGTGTCGCCGTGCCGCCGACCAGCTCCCAGAAGGCGGTGTCCGGGCTGATCAGGGACTGGCTGATGAAGCTGTGGATGAAGGACAGCGGCAGCCGCGAGGTCATGTTCTCCAGGGTGCCGACCAGGTCGATGGTGCGCTCGTCGAAACCGGCCTGTTCGGTCAGGAACCGGTACATGGACCAGTCGCCGTAGCGTTGGACGACCCGTGCCCAGCCCTGCACCCGCTCCGGCATGGGTTTGTCGACGCGCTTGCCGTCCGGCCCGACCGTGCTGAACTCGTCGCGTGCGGGGTCGAGGGCATCGCCGAGGATCTTGGAGGAGGGCGTGTCCCAGTACTTGCGGGGTACTCCGAAGGACTGGTTGACGCGGCGGGGGGATCTGGAGTAATCGGAGCGGCGTACGCGGATGCCGTTGACGTGCAGCCATGCATGGTTGACGGGTTTGCCGGATCCGTCGACGTCGACGAGGTAGAACGGGCGCTTCTTGACACCGAGTTGCTCGATCAGGTGCATTACCAGCGGGTGGCTGCCGGGGATACGCATGGCGCCGGCCTCCGCGTACTGCCGCGGATCCGCGAACGGCTGCACGGCGTGCTCGTGGCCACCGGTGCGGAAGGTCTTGATACGTCCGCCGACCCGGTTGCCGTTGGCCTCCAGCAGCGTCACGTGGTGTCCGGCGCGCTTGAGCAGCCAGGCGGCGACGAGGCCGGCCGGACCAGCGCCCACGACCAGGACCTTCTTGGCGGCCTTGGTCCGGGCGCGGGGCAGCCCGGAACCGAGGATCTTCTCGTACGTCGGTACGAGGGGCCTGTCGTGGGCGTCGACGACCAGCAGCGCGCGGGCGACGGCAAGACAGGTGTCCCAGTCGGCGGTGGAGCGGGACGGGCAGGGGGCCTGCCCCGGGACGGCGGGAGCGGCAGGGGCGGCCGGTGCCGCGGTGGCCGGGTCGGCGGTGCCCAGTCCGAGGACGGTGACGCCGGCGGCCGTGCCGGCGGCGGTCGTGAAACGCCGCCGGGACAACGGCGGTTGGCTGGCTGTGGTGCGGAGTTCATGCATACGTCCTGGATAGGGCCCGCCAGAGTGCCGTGGACAAGAGATGATCAATGGTCACCCGAACGTGCGAGCGCGGGGGCTCGACTCCCCCGCCCGTAGCGCACGCGCGCGGAACAGATGCTTCCGCGCGCGCCCGCGTTCAGCGCCAGCGGCGCCAGCTGGGTGTCGCGACGCAGCGTGCGCAGCAGCCGCTCGCCCTCGCCGTCGGGTAACGCCGCCAGCAGCACGTCCAGCATCGCCTGCACACGCGTACGGAAAACCATGGTCCGTACGGCGTCGGTCAGTTGCCGAAGTGCGGCCTCCCGATCGCCGCGGGCCGAAATCCAGTCGGCCGGCTCCGCGCGGGCGGCATCCGGGTCGTAGTCCTCGGCCAACACCCCCAGCAGGCCGTGTGCGGCCCGTGCACGTTCTTCCCGCCGTGACCGGCTCAACGGCTCACGGCGGCCAGTGCGCCTGCCTGCTCGTGCGCCCTCCCCGACAGTCCACGACACCCGTGGCCCGCGGAACTGTGAGGAGCGCGCCGTTCGGATGGTCTTCGGGTTCCGTGAGCGGAACGGGACGAGAACGGATTCGGTCGCGCGGGTCGCCGAGCAGCTCGCTGGAGGGTGGACGCCCCCTGCCCGACCGGGTGCGGCAGGCCGAGATCCACGGCCGCCGCCGATCAAGCCCGACCACGCCCGACAACGGGGGTGCCGACGGCACAGCCGCACCGGGAGTCCTTCGTCAGCGGGCGTCCGCCTCGGGCTCCGGGCGCGGGAGTTCGTCGAGGTCGAGGGTGAAGGTGCGGCCGTCGGCCAGGGGGATGGGGAGCTTGCCCGTGCCGTACTTGTGGGTATGTGCCGCGATGTAACCGGTGGCGGTCGGCTGGGTGTGGAGGACGACCTCTTGGGCGTAGGGGTCCACGACCAGGTAGACGGGAATGCCGTAGCGGCCGTACTTCGCGGTGCAGTCGTCGTAGTCCTTGCGTGCGGAGGAGGTCGAGACGACCTCGGAGATCAGCAGGACGTCCTCGAAGCTGTAGCGCTTGCCTTCCCGGCGGGCGTCCTCGCGGAGGATCGCCAGATCGGGGGCGGAGTTCTCGTCGGCGGGGAAGTCGATGTAGACGTCGGAGGCGGTCTTCGCGTGGCGTCCGAGGGACACGATCGTGTCGTACTGCATCGACTTGATCGTGCTGGAGTGCTCGAAGCTCTGCGGAGTCATGATCACCTTTCCGTCAGCTCCGAACAGGACCGTGTACCCCTTGGGGAACTCGGTGTGCACGATCGCGTCGACGCTCATGGACGGCTCCTTCCCGTGTGCGGTCAGGATACGACGGACAGTGCCGCGTCACCGAGCCCGCCGGTACGGCCGACAGACCGGTCCGGACAGGGTGTGCGGCCCGCTCACCGCCGGTGCCGGAGATCCGCAGCGGGGCCTGTCGCACAACATGGGAATAGGTAGGCCAACGAGGTGTCGCCTGGGTGACGGGCACGCCGGACCTCGTCACCGCCGTACGGTCGGCCAAGCAGTTCCTGACGTACGTGGCGTCGGGGCCGTTCCAGTACGCCGTGGCCGAGGCGCTGGCGCTGCCGGACACGTACTTCGAGGCGTTCCGCGCGGACATGCTGGCCAGGCGGGACGTGCTGGCGGCCGGGCTCACGGAGGCGGGGTTCAAGGTCTTCCAGCCGGCGGGCACGTACTTCATCACCACCGACATCCGGCCGCTCGGCGAGTCCGACGGCTTCGCCTTCTGCCGTGCGCTCCCGGAACGCGCCGGGGTCGTCGCCATCCCGAACGCGGTCTTCTACGACCACCGGGAGGCGGGCGCGCCCTTCGTGCGGTTCGCGTTCTGCAAGCGGACCGAGGTGCTGGAGGAGGCGGCGAAGCGACTCAAGGCGGCCTGGTAGCACGGGGCCCAGGACGGTGGGGACGGCGCGCCGAAGTGGGGGAAACCGTACCCACCCAGGCGTGTAAAGCTCGCAAATACCCCGTAAGCGACGCACAGTTCGGGTGTGACCCACGCCAGTACCCTTCCGGCCCCCGCCGCCCCGAAGCCCGGTGACGGGGGGCACGGCCGTCCGGCGCGCTCCGCGCACGGCCTGCCCCCTGTCGCGCACGCGCTGGCGCTGTTCGCGACAGCGCGACTCGTCGGCGTTCTCGTGCTCGCCGGAACCGCCTGGGCGGGCGGCAAGCGCCCCCTCGCCCTGCTCGGGCGGTCCTGGGACTCGCTCTGGTACCTGGGGATCGCGGCGCACGGCTACGGACGCACCCAGTACTTCAGGCCCACCGTCGTCCACAGCGACCTGGCCTTCTTCCCGCTGTATCCGGGGCTGATCCGCGCCGTCACCACGCTGACCGCGCTGAGCGGCGGCGCGGCGGGACTGCTCGTCGCCTGGACCGCCGCCGCGGTCGCCGCCTGCGGGATCTACGCGATCGGGGCCCGGCTGCACGGTCGCGCCGTCGCCACCATGCTGGTCCTGCTGTGGGGCCTGCTCCCGCACTCGATCGTGCTGTCCCTGGCGTACACCGAGCCCGTCCTCACCGCCTTCGCCGCCTGGTCGCTGTACGCGGTGCTCACCGGGCGCTGGCTGTGGGCGGGCGCGCTGGCCGCGCTCGCGGGCATGTCGCGGCCGAACGGGCTCGCGGTGGCCGCGGCGGTGCTGGCCGCGGCGGCGTGCGAGGTCTGGCGGCGGCGCGGACGGGTTTCCCACAGGCTGTGGACGGGCGCCGCGCTCGCGCCGGTCGGCTGGGGCGGCTATGTGCTGTGGGTGGGCCGGCGCAAGGGCGATCCGTTCGGCGGCTATTTCCAGGTGCAGCGGCTGTGGGGCTCGCGCTTCGACTTCGGCGCCGGTTCGCTGCGCTTCGTCCGGCATCTGCTGACGCACGGGGACCGCTTCGTGTTCCCGATGACGATGGTGGTCGTGGCGGCGGCCGTGCTGCTGTACGGGCTGCTGATCACGGACCGTGCCCCGCTGCCACTGCTCGTGCACAGCGGGGTACTGCTGCTGATCGCGCTCGGCGGCTCCGGGTTCTTCGAGTGCAAGCCGCGCTTCCTGCTGCCCGCGTTCCCGCTGCTGCTGCCGCTCGCCCGGGCGCTGGTCCGCACGGCAAGAGCCCGGCCCTGGCACGCCGTCCTGGTGGTCGGCGCCCTGGCCGGGCTCTCGTTCGCCTACGGCGCGTATCTGGTCGTCATCGCTCACACGCCGCTGTGAAACCTGGTGGGAGGACTACTCCTCGTCGTCGTCCTCGGGCTTCTCCGCCTCGTTGACTTCCTGCTCGAGGCCGAGCTGCTCGACGAGCCACTTGTCGAACTCGATGGCGGCCCGCACCCAGCTGACCGTCGACGAAACGAAGTGCTCGAGGGCGACGCCGGTGCCGATCAGCATCTGCGCCTCGCCGATCAGGCGGACTGTGCCGTCGTCGTGCGTGTGGCTGTAGACCTTCGGCCACAGCGTGCGGCGGTTCCAGTCGTCGATGGACTCCAGCAGAGTCGGCTTCTCGTCGATCTGGTGCGGCCGGTCGTAGAACGTCCGCACCGAGAAGACCTGCTGGTCCCCCTCGCCGCGGAACATGAAGTACGTACGGAACTCCTCCCACGGCGCCGCGAGGTCACCCTCGTCGTCGACGACGTACTTCAGCTCCATCTGGTCCAGGAGCTGCTTCACGAGGTCCTGATCCGGGACGACGGGGCCCGCCGGTCCGCCGGGCTGCGGCTCGGGCTGGCCCCCGAAATTCGGAATCGAGGACGGGTCGATGCTCACCGTGTATTTCCCTTCGTACGGATGCTGCCATCCTCCCCCATCACGGGCGGTCAGTGGCAACCCCCACAGGCAAAGGCACGCACACCGCCACCGGGAGTGTGTATCCCTTGCGGCCAGTGACGACGGCGCCGCCAAAACCGGCGCCGTCGACCGCTGAGAATCAGCCCGTCCGGGCTACTGCGCGGCCCCCACGATCAGGCCGTCCCCGAAGGCGTCCACCCGGACCGTGTCGCCGTCCTTGACCTCGCCCGCCAGGATCTCCTTGGCGAGCCGGTCGCCGATCGCGGTCTGGACGAGGCGGCGCAGCGGCCGGGCCCCGTACGCCGGATCGTTGCCCTCCTCCGCGAGCCAGGCCAGGGCCGCGTCGCTGACCTCCAGGGTGAGCCGGCGCTCGGCCAGCCGCTTGGCGAGGCGGCCGATCTGGAGCCCGGCGATGCGCTCCAGCTCCTCCTTGTCCAGCGCCGAGAAGACCACGAGGTCGTCGAGGCGGTTGAGGAATTCTGGCTTGAAGGAGGCCCGTACGACCTCCAGGACCTGCTGCTTCTTCTCCTCCTCGGAGGTCAGCGGCTCGACCAGGAACTGGCTTCCCAGGTTCGAGGTCAGGATGAGGATGGTGTTGCGGAAGTCGACCGTACGGCCCTGTCCGTCGGTGAGCCGTCCGTCGTCCAGCACCTGGAGCAGGATGTCGAAGACCTCCGGGTGCGCCTTCTCGACCTCGTCGAGCAGGACGACGCTGTACGGGCGCCGGCGCACGGCCTCCGTGAGCTGGCCGCCCTCCTCGTAGCCGATGTACCCGGGCGGGGCGCCGACCAGCCGGGCGACGCTGTGCTTCTCTCCGTACTCGCTCATGTCGATGCGGATCATGGCCCGCTCGTCGTCGAAGAGGAAGTCCGCGAGGGCCTTGGCGAGTTCGGTCTTGCCGACGCCGGTCGGGCCGAGGAAGAGGAACGATCCGGTGGGCCGGTCCGGGTCGGCGATTCCGGCGCGGGTGCGGCGTACGGCGTCGGACACGGCCTGGACGGCCTCGCTCTGGCCGATGAGGCGGCGGCCCAGTTCCTCCTCCATGCGCAGGAGCTTCTGGGTCTCGCCCTCCAGGAGGCGCCCGGCCGGGATGCCCGTCCAGGAGCCGACCACGTCCGCGATGTCGTCGGGGCCGACCTCCTCCTTGACCATGGTGTCCCTGGCGGCTTCCTCCTCCGCCTCGGAGGCCTCCTCCAGGTCCCGCTCCAGGGTGGGGATCTCGCCGTAGAGCAGCTTGGAGGCGGTGTCGAAGTCGCCGTCGCGCTGGGCACGTTCGGCCTGGCCGCGCAGCTCGTCGAGCTTCTCCTTCAGCTCGCCGACGCGGTTGAGGGACTGCTTCTCCTTCTCCCAGCGGGCGGTCAGGCCCCGCAGCTCCTCCTCCTTGTCGGCGAGGTCGCGGCGCAGCTTCTCCAGACGCTGCCGGGAGGCGGGGTCGGTCTCCTTGTCGAGGGCCAGCTCCTCCATGCGCAGCCGGTCCACCGCGCGCTGGAGTTCGTCGATCTCCACGGGGGACGAGTCGATCTCCATGCGCAGCCGGGAGGCGGCCTCGTCGACGAGGTCGATGGCCTTGTCGGGCAGGAAGCGGGAGGTGATGTACCGGTCGGAGAGAGTGGCCGCGGCGACCAGCGCGCTGTCCGCGATCACGACCTTGTGGTGGGCCTCGTAGCGGCCCTTGAGCCCGCGCAGGATGGCGATGGTGTCCTCGACGGACGGCTCGGCGACCAGGACCTGCTGGAAGCGGCGTTCCAGGGCGGGGTCCTTCTCGATCCGCTCGCGGTACTCGTCGAGGGTGGTGGCACCGACCATCCGCAGCTCACCGCGGGCGAGCATCGGCTTGAGCATGTTGCCGGCGTCCATGGCGGAGTCGCCGCCCGCGCCCGCGCCGACGACCGTGTGCAGCTCGTCGATGAAGGTGATGATCTGCCCGTCGGAGTCCTTGATCTCGGCGAGGACGGTCTTCAGCCGCTCCTCGAACTCGCCCCGGTACTTCGCCCCGGCCACCATGGCGCCGAGGTCGAGCGCGACCAGCCGCTTGTTCTTGAGCGACTCGGGCACGTCGCCCTTCACGATCCGCTGGGCGAGCCCCTCCACGACGGCGGTCTTGCCGACGCCGGGCTCACCGATGAGGACGGGGTTGTTCTTGGTGCGCCGGGACAGCACCTGCACGACCCGGCGGATCTCCTGGTCCCGGCCGATGACCGGGTCGAGCTTCCCGTCGCGCGCGGCGGCGGTGAAGTCCGTACCGAACTTTTCGAGCGCCTTGTACTGGCCCTCGGGATCCGGGGTCGTCACCCGGCGTCCTCCCCTGCTCTTCTGGAACGCCTCAAGCAGCTTCTTCGCACTGGCACCCTGCTGGGAGAGTACGTCGCCGCTCGGGCCGCCCTTCGCGGCGATCCCGATGAGGAGGTGCTCGGTGGAGAGGTACTCGTCCCCGAGCTCCTTGGCCTTGTCGGCCGCCTCGGCGATGACGGCGAGCAGTTCGCGGTTGGGCTGCGGGGGCGCGACGGTGGACCCGGTCACGCTGGGCAGGCCCGCGAGGACGCGCTCGGCCGCGGCCCGTACGGCGGCCTGGTCGGCGTCGACCGCGGCCAGCAGGTCGGTGATGTTCTCGTTCTCCTGACCACCGAGCAGCGCGAGCAGCAGGTGGGCAGGGGTGAGGTCGGGGTGCCCCTCGGACACGGCCCGGCTGGTGGCCGCGTTGATCGCGTCCCGGCTCCTGTTGGTCAGCTCGGCGTCCACGTTCGCGTTCTCCTCCTCGTACGACCCTGATGTACGGACTGACTCACCCAACGTACACAAAGTTGAGTCTATTCCACTCAAGGAAGGCCGGGAAGCCGTGGCACTCACGGGTGGGGATACATTTCCGACCATGAGCGCATACCCGGTGGACCCGCACGATCCCGACCCCGCGTACCTCACCTTCTGGCGGGAACGCCATCTGTGCACCCTCACCACCCTCCGGGCGGACGGCAGCCCGCACGTCGTGCCTGTCGGGGTTACATACGACCCCGAGGCGGGCCTGGCTCGGGTGATCACCAACAAGTCCAGCGCGAAGGTGGGCCACGTGCTCGCCGCGGGAGCGCAGGGGGCGCGCGTCTCGGTCTGCCAGGTGGACGGGCGCCGGTGGGCGACGCTGGAAGGGCGCGCGAGGATCGCCGCGGACCCCGCGCGTGTCGCGGAGGCGGAGCGGCGGTACGCGGAGCGGTACGGGAGGGTGCCCTCGCCGAACCCCGACCGGGTGGCGATCGAGATCACGCTGACCTCGGCGATGGGACACGGCTGACCGGTCCCGGGCGCGGGTCCGGCCGACCGGCCTCGGGCGCGGGACCCGGCCGCACGACCCCGGGCGCGGGTTCTGACTGACCGGCCCCGGGCGTGGGACCCGGCCGAACGGCCTCGGCCGTGAGGCCCGGCTGATCTCAGCCGTTGTGGAGATGGCATGAAGATGGGCGAATATCTGGATCTTTCGCCCAAAACTGCAGCGGCGTCACCGTGTTAATGTGACGGTGTCGCCGCAGCGGGGGGAAGTAACAGCG
>NZ_JBEYFS010000014.1:0-70049 GCF_040634475.1 Streptomyces sp. NPDC007095 | reverse complement strand
CTCCCCACACTCCGCCTTGCGTTTCCTCTTGTGGGCCAGTCGCTCCCCCCGCTGCGGGGGGAAGTACCTGCGCGATCTACTACGACGGGGGAATCGCGTCAGGCACTGCGGGGGGTGGCTGAGATGGTCCTTACGTCCGGGAGTTCCGGCTCGGCCAGCTGGTGGTCACGCTGGTCGAGGTTCACAAAGATCATTCCGTACCGAATGGCACATCGCACGGGCTGCGGCGCGCCGCGCGGGCGCCGCAGACACCGGTACGCCCGGACGTCCTCGTCGTCATCCCGGGTGACGACGACCGGCTCTCCGAACACCGTCACCATCAACGAGTCACCGCTATGGGGAATGGCGGTGGCCAGGTCGATGAAGTGCCAGCCGGAGCGGTATGCGGTGGCCATTTCTCGGCGGAAGGATCGGTCGTCGGGGGGTGTGGTCACGTCAGCTCCCGGAGCCGTCGTCCGCCGTACTCACCGTCTGGATGTTCTGGATATCCGCTGCTGCCGCCGGCCAGTGACTGTCCGCCCGGACATCACCCTTCGCGCCGGAGAGGCCGCCCAGAGCTCCGAATGCCACCACGGCGGAGAAGGCGGCGACAAGCACCGAGCGAAGCATTTTGTTACGCATAGTCGGCTTCGTCCTCACTTGAAAGTCCCGTCTTCCCCCGTCGAGTAAGACGATGGCTCATTCGGGCACGTCGTGGCCACATAATCGATGCATCATGTTCCTGCACGTTCAGGACCCTGGGGGGTGGAGTTTTGGCAACAAATCAGACTAACGCGACACATCCCCACGGGGTGACCGATCTGTGCGAGGCGGGTGGACGCCTCTACGCGAACGCCCTGCGCACCGGACGAATCGCACGCGCGGACGTGGCGCCCGCCCCCTGCTTGATGGAACTCGCGCTCCTTCACCCCGATCCCGACGACGCGAGCTGGCTCCGTCCGGTGCCCCCGTTCGTCGCCCTGGCTCAGCGACTCAACCCCATCGAGCGCGAGATCGCCGAGCGCAGACGGCTGTCGGTCGAACTGAGCGATGCTTTTGAGCCGTTCATGGCCCTCAGCGCACAAGAGGCCACGTCCACGCACTCCATCACGGTGCTGGAGGGCGGGGACCGGATCAACGCGGCGCTCAACCTGGCCACGGCCCAGTGCCAGACCGAGATGCTCACCATCCAGCCGAGCGACCGCGGCTCCGAGCGCAGCCTTCTTCTCGGCCTGGAGCGCGACCGGCCTCTGATCGAACGTGGTGTGCGCATCCGGACGCTGTATCAACACACGGCCCGCCACAGTCCCGAGAAGCTGGCGTATGTGGCCCAGCTCTCGGACGGCAAGGTCGAATACCGCACCGTCGACGAGCTGGTAGAGCGTCTCATCGTCTGCGACGAGAGCGTCGCCTTCATCCCCACCCGCGACGACCAGCAGGTCGCCCTGGAGCTTCGCCACCCGGGCCTGGTCCGCTATCTGATCAAGGTCTTCGAGTTCATGTGGGACCGCGCCGTCCCGCTCAGCGCCGGCGCCCCCTACGAACCCGCCCTGGGCGGCATCACCAACATCCAGCACTCCATCGCCAAGCTCCTCGTGGAGGGCCACGTCGACGAGGCCATCGCGCGCCGTCTCGGCATGAACGTCCGCACCTGCCGCGCCCACATAGCCAAGCTGGCCACCGCTCTCGGCAGCGGCAGCCGCGCCCAACTCGGCTACCTCATAGCGGAATCGGGAATCCTCAAGCAGGAGGGAGCGGCGGGGTGACCGACGCGCCGCACCTGGCCCACGGCGTGGAAGAACTGTGCGCGGCGGGATCGGAGCTGTACGAACGGGCCCTGCGTGAAGGGCGCGTACGCAGCGCGGACGCCGCCGAAGCGCCCTGCCTCGTCGACTTCGGACTGGTGCACCCGGCCATCGAGGATCTGAACTGGCTGGAGCCCGTCGCCCCGGCTGTCGCCCTCCACCGGTTACTACGGACCTCCGAGGAACGCGTCGCGGAAGAACGACGGCGCGAGACCAGACTGGCCGCGGTGTTCGAGCCGCTGATGCGGATCGACGGCCGGCGCACGGCAGCCACGGACACCCCGACGATCCGGGTCCTCAGCGGCACGGAGCGGATCAACGGGGCCATCACCGAGGCCATGGCCGCCGCGTCCCGCGAAATCCTGTGCATCCAGCCGCACAACGGTCTCGCCGGTAACCGTGGCGTCGTGGCCGAGGGCCTCGCCCTGGCCCGCGACCAGGCCCTGCTCGACCGAGGCGCCCGCATCCGCACCCTCTACCAGCACACGCTCCGCCACTCACCCATGACTCTCGCCCGCTACGAACAGCTGAACGGCGACGTCGAGGCGCGGAGCCTGGACGAGATCACCGACCGGCTCATCGCCGTCGACCGCGCCGTCGCCTTCATCCCCGCCGACAAAGACGGCTTCCTCGCCCTGGAAGTCCGCCATCCGGCCCTGGTCTCCTACCTCGTGACCACCTTCGACCGGCTCTGGCGCCTGGCCACCCCCATGTACCCCGAAGCCGTCCAGCACCCGTCCCACAACGGCATCACCCCCCGCCAACGCGCCATAGCCGCCCTGCTCGTCGAAGGGCACACGGACACCGTGATCGCCGACCGCCTCGGCATGAACGTCCGCACCGCCCGCGTCCACATCGCCAAACTCGCCGTCACCCTCGGCAGCGAGAGCCGGGCCCAGCTCGGCTACCTCATCGGGCGGTCGGGGATTCTCGACCGGGATCACTGAGCTGCAGCAGTTCCGCAGCGCGCTGCGGTCCGTCCAGACCCGCCTGCGCGATCCGCACCCCCAACTGCGTACGGCTCGCCGCGCCCAGGGTCTCCGAGAGGCGCGCGATGTGCGCGCGGCAGGTACGGACGCTGATCCCCAACCGCTCCGCGACCACCGCGTCCTGGTGTCCCTCCGCCAGCAGCGCGGCGATGGACCGCTCGCGGTGGGTGATGCCGTCGATGCCGGTCTCCGGGAGCGGCGCGGCGAGCGGGATCGCGAGGCGCCACAGCCGCTCGAAGACCGTGACCAGGTAGTCGACGAGGGCGGGGTGGCGCAGTTCCAGGGCGATCGTGCGGTCCGCGTTCGCCGGGATGAAGGCCACCTTGCGGTCGAAGAGGATGAGGCGCTCGACGACTTCGTCGAGGGTGCGGGCCTCGGCCGCGTCGCCCATCAGCTCCATGTAGTTGTGCAGGCCCTGGCCGTGCCGGGCCACGTGCGTGTACAGGTCGCGCATCCGCACACCCCGCCGGCGCATCTCCAGCGCCCGATGCAGTCCCTCGGAGAGTTCGTCCTCGCGGCGGATGCCGCCGGGCTGCACGGTGAGCACCTCGGTCGTGCAGGCCTCGGTCGCCTCGTCCATCGCGGCCCGGATCCGGGGCAGCCCGTCCAGGACTCGGATCGCCACGCCCTCGCCCGGCGCCTGGACGCGCCCGCCGAGCCCGGCGTACCACTCGAACGCCGCCACCGCGTCGCCCACGCGCGCCTGGCTGGCGCTGATTTCCTCGTACACGCCCCGCAGCAGCCGTGTCATGACCTCCTGCGGCGAGGTCGGCACCAGCCACCCCATGTCGTCGGGGTCGGGGTGCAGCAACGCCAACTCCAGCAGACAGGGCACCGCTTCCGCGTCCGCGCGCGGCACCCGCCCGCGCCGCACCGCCCGGGAATACACGCGGTCCCCGGCCTCGCACAGTCGGTCAGCGCCGTGCGGATGCCTGTCCGTCCCGTGCCCGGCCATCTCCCACCCCTGGCTCCCGCCCACCGGCTCCGGCATCCTCCCGCGGTGCGACGCCCCACAGCCTCGGCGCTGCGACGCCGCGCACCGTTCCCTGGCGCAACACTTCACACTGCGGCACGGTGACGCTCCGCGCCGTCCGCAGCGCAACTATGCGCGGACCCGACCGCCATCGCAACACGGCTGCGCCCTTCGCACGCCCCCTCTCGCCCATATACGTACGGAAATATCCCCACCTCCGCACGACGCTCTGCAACAAGATGACGGTGGTCGGGGTGCGCGCCCCGGTGCCATGGTGGACCCGGTTCACCGGGACGACACGGCGTCCTGGCCCGCCCTGGCCGGACACTCCTCGTCCGGCCAGGGCTCCGCGGCCCCTGTCCGGATCGCGTGAGCTGCCGGAAATCGTCGAGTGATCGGTACGTTACGTACCGCACCTACCGTCAGGCCATGGCGGACATATTTGACGCGTACGCGTTGGCCGATGCGTGGGACGAGATGTTTGAGCGGCCGGGTGAAGTCAGGACCGCCTATGAGCCGGTACTGGCCGCCCTGCAGCCGATCGAACCGGGTGAACTGCGCTTCCGGGCCGACCAGATGGCCCGCGCGTTCACCGACCGGGGCGTGACCTACGCCTTCGCGGGCGAGGAGCGCCCCTGGCCGCTGGACCTGGTCCCCAGGATCCTCGACGCCCTCGAATGGGACCTCATCCAACGGGGGGTCTCCCAACGGGTGAGAGCCCTGGAGGCCTACCTCTCCGACGCCTACGGACCCTGCCGCGCCTTCGAGGACGGGGTCGTGCCCTGGCGTCTCCTGCTCAACTCCCCCCATTTCCACCGGGCGGCCCACGGGATCGAGCCACCCGGCGGCGTACGGATCCATGTCGCCGGCATCGATCTCGTACGGGACGAGGCCGGGGACTTCCGGGTCCTGGAGGACAACGTCCGCGTGCCGTCCGGAGTCTCGTACGTCATCGAGAACCGGCGCGCGATGACCAGGATCTTCCCGTCCCTCTTCGCCGAACAGCACGTCGTCCCCGTGGACGGCTACGCGCAGAGACTTCTGGCGGCCCTGCGCGCCGCCGCGCCCGACGGGGCCGGCGACCCGAGGGTCGTCGTGCTCACCCCCGGCCCCAGCAACGCCGCCTACTTCGAACACGCCCTGCTGGCCCGGCTGATGGGGGTGCAGCTGGTCGAGGGGCACGATCTCGTCTGCCGGAACAACCGTGTCTGGATGCGGACCACGCGGGGCGAGATGCCGGTGCATGTCGTATACCGACGGCTCGACGACGACTTCCTCGATCCGCTGCACTTCCGGCCCGATTCGGTGATCGGCTGCCCCGGCATCCTCAGCGCCGCCCAGGCGGGCACCGTCACGCTCGCCAACGCCGTGGGCAACGGCATCGCCGACGACAAACTCCTCTACACGTACGTACCCGATCTGATCCGGTACTACCTCGGCGAGGAGCCCGTTCTCCCGAACGTCGAGTCCTACCGTCCGGACGAACCGGGCCAGTTGGACGCCGTCCTCGACCAGATCGACCAGCTGGTGATCAAGCCGGTGGACGGGGCGGGCGGCCAGGGCATCGTCATCGGCCCCAAGGCCGACCTGGACACCCTGGAGCGCACCCGGGAGGCCGTCGCCGCCGACCCGCGTGGCTGGATCGCGCAGCGGCCCGTGGCGCTCTCCACCTCGCCCACCCTCGCGGGCGACCGGATGGCGCCCCGCCACATCGACCTGCGCCCGTTCGCCGTCAACGACGGCACGGACGTCTGGGTGCTGCCCGGCGGCCTCACCCGGGTCGCCCTCCAGGAGGGCAATCTCATCGTCAACTCCAGCCAGGGCGGCGGCTCCAAGGACACCTGGGTGCTGGCGGAGGGCCCCGCCGAGCTCCCCCAGGTTCTCGACCTCGCCCGAACAGGGGGGACCCCCGTCGCCGAGGACCCCGACGGCGGCCGCACGGCATTGGACGTGGTCCCGCGCCAGCTCGGACCCGACGGCGACCGTGGCGTCGTACAGGAAGGGGCACAGCAGCAGTGAACGACGTGATCCTCTCCCGCATAGCCGAGGCCCTGACCTGGACGGGCCGTTACGTCGAACGGGCGGACGCCACCGGCCGCATCCTCGACGCCTACCTCCACCGCCTCCTGGAGGACCCCTGGCGCGACGAGGACGTGGCCTGCCGCTCCCTGTACGCCATCCTCGGCGTCGACGCGGGCGCCGAACGCGTCGACATGCAGCGGGTCCTGGACCAGCTCGCCTTCGACGCCCGCTCCACCTGCTCCATCGAGGGCGCGCTCGGAGCCGCCCGCCTCAACGCCCGCAGCGCCCGCGAGGCCGTCTCCTCCGAGATGTGGGAGTGTCTCAACTCCACCTGGCACGCGCTGGCCGACCAGCGCCTCGCTGCCCGCCGTACGGGCCCGTACGCGTACCTGGAGCTGGTACGCCGCCGGGCCGCCCTCTTCTTCGGCCTCGCCGACTCCACGATGAGCCGCGACGACAGCTGGCGTTTCGTGGTGCTGGGCCGGAGCCTGGAGCGGGTGGACATGACCGTACGGCTCCTCTCCGTCCGTGTGCTGGACGCCGCCCACGCGCCCGACTGGCCGACGCTGCTGAGCGCGAGCGGCGCGGACGAGGCGTACGCCCGGGTGTACGGAGGTTTCGGCGACACCCCGAGAGTGGCCGAATTCCTCCTCCTTGACCGGGACTTCCCCCGGTCCGCCCTGCACGCGCTCACCACCGCCGAGGAGTGCCTCGCCGCCCTCGGCCGCCCCCGTCAGGACCCGGCCCGCCGCCCGATAGGCCGGATGAGAACCCGCCTGGAATACCTGGACCTGACGGCCCTGGAGGAACAGCTCCCCCTGCTCCTCCGTGACCTGCAACAAGCGTGCATGGCCTCGGCGGAGGCGGTGGCGGAGAGGTTCTTCCCGTACCAGGGGCCCGTCGAGTGGGCCCAGGAAGGAGCGTGAGCGCGATGAGCACTCCCGTGACGCGCCGGCTGCGGATCCGGCACACCACCCGCGTCTCGTACGCGCAGGCCGCGGTCTCCTCCCACAACGAGGTCCGCATGACCCCCCTGACGCTCCCCGGCCAGACGACCCTGGACGCCAGGGTCACGGTCAACCCGACCACGCCCACCTGGTCGTACTGGGACTACTGGGGCACCCAGGTGACGGGCTTCGACCTGATGGAACCGCACGAGGACCTGACCATCACGGCGTCGAGCCTGGTGGAAACGGCCCCACCGGGCCCACTGCCCCCCGCGCCGACCTGGGCGGAGGTCGCGAGAACGACGGCGAACTCCCGCCTCCTGGAGTACGCGTCCCCGACCAGCCGTACGAGGGTGTCACAGGAGCTGGTGGAGCGGGCGAGGTCGGCGTCGACGGGCCTGGACCCCCACGAGACGGCGGTCGCGGTCTCGTCCATGGTCACCGACCAGGTCTCGTACATCCCCGGCGCCACCGGCGTGAACACCGGCGCCATGGAGGCCTGGGAACAGGGTGCGGGCGTCTGCCAGGACATCGCCCACCTGACGGCGGCCCTCCTGCGCGGCCTGGGCCTGCCCACCCGCTATGTCTCCGGCTACCTCCACCCCGAACGCGAGGCCGAACTCCACCGACCCGTCGCCGGCCAGAGCCACGCCTGGATCGAGTACTGGGCCGGCGACTGGACCGGCTACGACCCCACCAACAGCACCCGGGCCGACGAGTCCCACGTCGTGGTCGGCCGTGGCCGCGACTACGACGACGTCACCCCGCACAAGGGGATCTACCGGGGCGTGGCCGGGGGCCCACCGGAGGTGACGGTGGAGTTCACGCGGGTGGCGTGAGGGGGAGGTATCCCCCATGGGTCGGGCGCGGGCTCAGCTCCGCTTGGGCCCGGTGATCGTCTCCCCGATCACGAAACCCTTGGCGGGGCCTTCCGGGATGGTGACGTCGGTGCCGTAGGGGACCCGGTGGACTCCGACCCAGTCGGCCTTCTCCGGCTGGGGCTGAGTGAGGACGGTGACGGTGCCCTGCGCGTCGTGGTCGTCGATGATGGCGTAGACGGGGATGCCGGCGCGGGCGTATTCGCGGCGCTTCTTCACGCGGTCGCGGTCCTGACTGCGCTTGCCGGGGGAGGCCACCTCGATCACCAGGCGGACGGCAGCGGCTGTGACCCCGAGGCCATCAGCCGTCACGTAACGGTCCGTGTCCCTGGGAACGATGAAGAGATCCGGTACCCAAGCGCTGCCCTCGTGGATGACGTTCATGTCGTTGCGGGCGACGAAGTCCCCGTCCTTCAAGAAGACCGCCAGATCGTCCCGGAGAAGATTGATGATCTGGCCGTGCGAATAGCGACCGGTGGGCGACACCTCGATGGCTCCCTCGATGATCTCAGCGCGGTAGCCCTCGGGGAGTTCCATGGCCTTCCATGCGTGCCGGACGACCTCGTCCAGGTCGGGGCCGTTCTCGGCCGGGGACACGGACTCGGTCCTGATCTCAGGCATGGTCTCGGGCCTCTCGTGCGCAAGAGCGGTCATGGCGACACCTCCTCTCAAGTGTGGGCTTGGCGTCCATAGGGCACAAGCAACGCGATCACGGTAGGTACGGCGACAGGGCCGACCAGGGGAACCGGCTCCGGGTCACCCGATGCGGTGAGGACGGAACGATCCGCCGTGCTCCCCCTCGCCTCTCAACTCGAACCACACCCCCTTCGTGAACCGCCCCGCCCGGTCCGCTGCCACACCCCACAGGTCCGCGACCTCGGCGACCAGCGCGAGGCCGCGGCCCCGGCAGGCGGTGGGGGTGGCCTCCGGCGTACGCGGGGCGTCGTGGCTCTCGTCGTACACACTGACCCGCAGACGGGCCGGGGTGAGCTGGACGCGGAGCATGGTGGTGCCCTTGGTGTGCAGGTGGACGTTGGTGACGAGTTCCGAGGTGCACAGGATCGCGGGCAGCACGAGGGGTGCGCGGTCGAGGGTGAGGAGCACGGCGCGTACGAAGTCCCGGCAGACCTTGGGAGCGGTGGCGTCGGCGGGAGCGAAGAGGCTGTAGTCGTAGGCAAGTTGGGCAGGCCGGTGGGGCGCCCTGCGGGCAGCTTCCATGGGGGTTCGGCTCCTGTCGTACGCCCGCGATGGCATGGCCCGGATCCGGCTGGCCGACGGTCCGGGTGCGCTTTCGTTTGTGGGCAGGGGAGTTGGACGACTCCGGTACGGTTCCGGAGCGTTAGCGGCAACGCACTCACGGTAGGGGAGGAGGTTTACATTGTTCAAGCTATTCGCCCATATCGGTGGACGAACTCCCTTGACCTAGAGAGACTTCGGGCGAACGGACGAGGAGTGGACCGTGGGACTGCGCACCACCATCAGCGAGCGTCAGCGACGACTCGGCTTCGAGCTCAAACAGCTGCGCGAACAAGCAGGACTGAGCGCCGGCGAGGCGGCCGGGCGGATCGGCATGGGGCGCGCCCAGCTGAGCCAGATCGAAACCGCGAAGACGACGATCCTGACGGAGCGACTCCGGGAGTTGTGCCACTCCTATGGATGCACAGATAAGACGTACGTAGACGCTCTGGTGACCTTGTCCGAGGCCACCGGCAAGGGCTGGTGGAGCGCCTACAAGGGACCGATGGAAGCGGGCGCGCTCAGCCTGGCGGAGCTGGAGTCGAGTGCCGTGGCCCTGCGGGTGCACCAGTCCCTCTTCGTGCCGGGGCTCTTTCAGACCGCCGCGTACACCCAGGCCATCTTCAACAGCCCCAAACTGGGCTTCGAGAACACCGAGCAAGCCCTGAGGTTCCGCATGGAGAGGCAGCACATTCTCACGCGCGAGAACCCTCCCGCCGTACACGCGGTGATCCACGAAGCAGCCCTGCACATGCGCTTCGGCAGCCCCCAGATGATGCGCGAACAGCTGCTGCGGCTCATCGAACTGGCACGCCTGCCGCATGTGACCATCCAGGTGTACCCGTTCAGCGCCCAGGCCCACGCCGCGCTGAGCGGGAACTTCGTCCACATCGTCCCGGGCTCCTCAGAACTCAGCACCGTGGTTCTGGAGCAGCCCACGGGCGCCCGGTACCTGAGCGAGCGGACGCAACTCCGCCGGTACGGCGAGATGTTCGACCGTCTCGTCGAGAACGCCCTTGCCCCCGTCGACGTATCGTTGGCCCCTGAAGCACACTCAGTGAAAGACTCGCTGGGCCTCGTCCAGCACCTCCTCTACACGCTTTAGGGGGAAGCCACGATGTCCGAACTCGACTGGCAGAAGTCGACGTTCAGCGGCGGCCCGCAGGGCGAATGCGTGAACGTCGCCGTCGCCCCCGACGGAACGATCCGCCTGCGCGAGAGCGACGAACCCCGCACCGTACTCGCCACCACCCCGGAGGGGCTCGCCGCCCTCCTGCACCACCTCAGGCCGCGGCCCAGCTCGTGAGCAGGGCCTCGCGCGCCGCCCGCCAGGGCGTCACGCCGTCGCCCTCGACGCTTCCCCACTCCAGCAGCCGCGCCACGTCCGCCGTACCGTCCACGAACCGGTTCAGCAGTGCCACCGACAGCTCGTACTCGGACTGGACATAGCCGCCGACGGCCGCGGTGTACACCGTCAGCTCGGCCTTCTCCTCGTCCGTCCGTACATGGAGTTCGAACGCGGGCGGCGCCTCACCGCCGCCCGTCGCCACGTCGAGGACCGTGTCCATCACGTTGTTCACCAGCCACCGGGTACTGGAGCGCACCTGCACGTCGTGGACCGTGACCGCGCGGACGTCCGCCCAGGGCCAGAACCCCTCCTGGCCCGTGCCCACGGCCTGAAGCCCCTCGGGAGTGAGCCGCACCCCGCGCCCGTACCCCTCGGGCTCGGCGCCCACGTACACGCTCTCCTTGGTGATCCAGAACAGGCCGATCATGGCCACGAACGCCTCCAGCACAACTAGCGCGTCAAACACAACAAGCACGGTCCCCCTCTGAGACACGCGCAGCCCCGAAACGGTTCACCCGGCGATCACGCTGTCGCCGACCCGGTTCAGTCCGATTCAGTGTCCGGCGGCATGTCCCGGTCGTTCCCGTCCCCCCGGTTGCGGATGCGGGTACGCGGGCTCGACGTCCTCATCGGCGGCAAGGGCTTCGCCTGCACCGGCAGCGGCCGCGACCACCAGCACCGCGGCCGAACGGGCCGCACTGCCCGCCCCCGGACGTACGTACCTGAGAAGCACTGGAGCACCCGAAAGGAGCCCGGAGATGAGCGACGCCGGCCGCGCGCGGTGCCGCCCACCACGGCCGTGAGCGCGGGTACGTCCCGCCGATGCCGACGCCTGAGGCCGAGAGCGTCGTCCTGGAACCGGAGCGGCTGCGCCTCGCCCCTGCCCTGCCTCGCGGCCGCCCCTCGTGCACGGCACAGGCGCTGACGATCTGGCAGTCGATGGGGCGCTGACCCCTGATCCGACGAACGCGCGAGAGCCCCCTCGCCCAGGGCTCCCGCGCGTTCGTCAGTGCAGGACGTCGGTGCAGGCCGTCAGTGCGGAAGCACGACTACTTGAGGCCGATCGCCGTGCAGTCCGCCTTGGTCGAGGCCGTGCAGATCTGCTTGACGGTGTAGATGCCGTCCTGGATCACCGTCTCCTTGATGTTCGCCTTGGTCAGGGCGACCACGGGCATCAGCTGGGAGGGGATCTTCTTGGTCGTGGGACTGTCGACCTTGTCGCGGGTGAGCGCGTCGAACTCGATGCCACGGCCCTGGATCTTCGCCACGGCCATCTCGGCGGCCGCGGAGGCCTCGTCGGGGTAGGACTTGTAGACGCTCATGTACTGCTCGCCCCGGACGATCCGCTGCACCGCGTCCAGCTCGGCGTCCTGGCCGGTGACCGGCGGCACCTTGCTGACGCCCATGGTCTTCAGGGCGTCGATGACGGCGCCCGCGAGTCCGTCGTTGGCGGAGTAGACACCGGCGATGTTGTTGAGGCCGATGGCCGTGATGGCCTTCTCCATGTTGGCCTTGCCGACGACCGGGTCCCAGTCCGTGGTGTCGTACGACTTGGAGATGACGACCTTGCCGTTGAGCTCACCCAGGGCGCCGGCCTTGAACTGCGCCGCGTTCGGGTCGGTGGGCGAGCCGTTCATCATGACGATCTTCTTCGAGGAGGCGTCGGTGCCCAGCGCCTCCAGGAGGGCCTTGCCCTGCACCTGGCCGACGAGCTCGTTGTCGAAGGAGATGTACGCGTCGATCGGGCCCTGCGCCAGACGGTCGTAGGCGATGACGGGGATGCCCGCGTCCTTGGCCTTCTGCACATCGCTCGCGATGGCCTTGGAGTCCACCGCGTCGACGAGGATCACGTCGACCTTGTCGGCCACCATCTGCTGGAACTGCTGGCTCTGCTTGGCGGCGTTCTGGCCCGCGTTGGCGTAGTCGACCTTGCCCTTGTTGTTGGTGAGCTTGGCGACCTGCTGCTCGATGATCGGGTAGTCGAACTTCTCGTAACGGGTGTTGGCCTTCTCCGGGAGGAGCAGGCCAACCGTGATGTCGTCACCCTTGGTCGGGCTCGCCTTGGTGTTGCTGCCGCCGATCCCGTCCACGACACCGCACGCGGCGAGGGAGACGGTCATCGCGGAGCCGGCCAGGGCTATGGCGGTACGACGAAGCCGGGTGTTACGAGTGTTCACATCAGGTGCCTTCCGGGCGAGGTAGCTGCTTTGCGACCCAGGTGGCTGAAAGCCAACGCGGCGATCACCTCAGCGTCAAGGAGTAACCACTTAACGAGATGGCAACAGCATTCTGTGTTCCCCAAGTGAACACGATGGGAAGGGGGTGCGCCGCTACTTCCACAGAACCCCTCTGATTGACTAGCGTCACTCGCTCCCCGGCGGCATACAACCCACCCCCACGCCCGGGAGTCTCCAAGGTGGCCGCGCACACCGCAGCACGGATCAGGGGAAGCATGAGACCAGTTGGACGGGGAGGACCGGCGCTCGCCGCGACGCTGACGATCGCCACCACCGGGGGCCTGCTCGCCATATCGGGGGCACCCGCCTCCGCCGCGAACAGCTGCGCGTCACCGGCGTACAAGCGGCAGTTCTACGCGAACACCGCTTTCTCCGGCACACCGAAGGGGCACGGCTGATCCGGCCAGGCGGCCACCGTGACGATGACCCGCCCCGCGGGCGACGACCGCGTCATCGGCGGGTACCAGTGGCGCGTCACCGGCGGCACGTACGCGCAGACCACGAACGGCAGTCTCACCTGGACACCGCCCACGAGCGGGACCTAAGTCGTCGAGGTGGCCACCGTGGACGTGTACGGGCGCGTCGGCCCGTCCACCCACCTGACGTTCGAGGTCACCTGACCTTCAAAGGGCGGCAAAGATCCGTACAACCAATCCCCTTCCTTGTCGGTCCTGATCGTCAACGGCTTTGCCCGCCGTTGACGATCAGGACCGAAGGAACGCATGAACCCAGCCAGACGCACGACGGCCGTGACCGCCACCGCTCTCGTGCTCACCACCGCAGGCGGCCTCCTCACCGCCACCTCCGCCGCCGCGGCCACCACCTGCACCTCGCCGGTCTACAAGCGGCAGTTCTTCGCGAACACCGCTTTCTCCGGCACACCGAAGAAAACGGACTGCGACGCCGCGGTCAGCGAGAACTGGGGCACGAAGGCCCCCGCCTCCGGCCTCCCCAAGGACAACTTCGGCGTCCGCTGGACCGTGACGAGGGACTTCGGATCGGGAGGCCCCTTCGCCCTTCCCGTCACCGCCCAGGACGGCATCCGCGTCTACCTCGACAACACCCGCAAGGTCGACCTCTGGAAGAACGCCTCCTCGACGGTGAAAAAGACCGTCAACCTCACGATCCCCTCCGGCAAGCACACCCTCCGCGTCGACTACGCCAACTGGACCGGCGCCGCCAACGTCTCCTTCACCTACACCCCCCGCACCACCACCGTCGACAAGGTCAAGCCCCTCGCGCCGACCGGCGCCCGGTTCGACGAGTTCCCGGACGCGGAGAATCTCCCCCTCGTCAAGGTCGACTGGGCCGCGAACAAGGAGATGGACCTCGCCGGCTACCGCGTCTACCGGCGGGTGAAGGGCACCGGCACCTGGACGAAGGTGGCGACGACCACCAGCCGGGGCCACACGGACGCCCCGCCGGCCACGGGCCAGTCGTACTACTACGAGGTCCGCGCCTACGACAAGGCGGGCAACGAGTCGGCAGGCGGCGCCGACCAGGGGCCGGTCACCACGTACGACCACACCGCGCCCGCCGCTCCGGTCCTCACCGCCACCGCCACGGAGGCCTCCAACAACCTCTCCTGGACGGCCTCCGCGGACGCGGCCACCTACCGGATCCTCCGCAAGCGGGACACCTCGACCTCGTACACCGAGCTCGCCGAGACCACGGCCACCACGTACACCGACACCACGGCGTCGTACGGCAAGGCGTACGACTACAAGGTCAGCGCCGTCGACGCGGCCGGGAACGCCGCGGCCTCCGCCGTCGTGCGCAGCGCGCGCACCATCACTCCGCCCACGAACGTGGTGGCGACCACGCCCAGTTGGGGCGCGGTCTTCACCTGGACGGAGCCCGCGGGAGGCGACACCGCCGACTACGAGGTGTTCCGCTCGGAGACCTCCCCGGTGAACATCTCGAGCGCCTACCCCGTCGACTGCCGCAGCCGTAAGACCCGCACCGACGCGGCCGGCAACACGATCCGCAGCTGCACCGACTACGACGGCGACCAGGGCCGCACCTACCACTACGTGATGATCCGGAAGAACACCGCGGGTCTGTGGTCCAGCGGCTCCGCGGAGCTGACCGTCACCCGGCCCGGCGACGAGATCCCGCCGCCGAACGTGACCGGCCTGACCGCCGAGCCGCTGGAGTACGGCGTCGAGCTCGACTGGGACGACAGCACGGCGACGGACCTGGACCACTACGAGGTCTACGAGTACCGGTCGTGCTGCACGCCGGACTTCCTGGGCGAGGTGCCGGCCGGCACCTCGGAGTTCGTCGTCGGCCCGGAACCCGCGGACGGCGAGGAGAAGACCTACGTCGTCATCCCTGCCGACGTCTACGGCAACTACGCCGAGTGGACGGGAGCGTACTGGGACCGTCCCGTCTCCACCGTCACCGTCACCGAACTCGACCTCAGGCCGACAACCGTCCCCGAGGACACCGCGCCCTGCTCCGTGGCCGCGTACACGACCAGCGGCGACGCGGGCGGCATGTACATCGAGTGCGCCGACTCGGTGGCCACGGAGGCCGCCGGCATCAACGTGTACCGCTGGGACCGCGCGACGAGCACCTACGTCCGCGTGACGGACGTCCCCCTGGCGCCCACCGCCACCAACTACACGGACACCACCATGCCCGCCGGCACGACCGTCTACTACCTGCTCTCGGTCGTCGCTCCCGACGGCTCGGAGACCTTCAGCAACGTGGACTCCAGCGTGTCCCCGCCGAGCGGAGCCTGACCTCCCGATGAAGACCACCCTGCGGGCGGCGGCCATGGTGCTGACCACCACGGCCGGTGTCCTCACCACCGTGGCCACCCCCGCCGCCTCCGCCGCGACGAACTGCGTCTCCCCCGTCTACAAAAGGCAGTTCTACGCGAACACCACTTTCTCCGGCACACCGAAGAAAACGGACTGCGACGCCGCGGTCAGCGAGAACTGGGGCACGAAGGCCCCCTCCTCCGGCCTCCCCAAGGACAACTTCGGCGTCCGCTGGACCGTGACGAGGGACTTCGGATCGGGAGGCCCCTTCGCCCTTCCCGTCACCGCCCAGGACGGCATCCGCGTCTACCTCGACAACACCCGCAAGGTCGACCTCTGGAAGAACGCCTCCTCGACGGTGAAAAAGACCGTCAACCTCACGATCCCCTCCGGCAAGCACACCCTCCGCGTCGACTACGCCAACTGGACCGGCGCCGCCAACGTCTCCTTCACCTACACCCCCCGCACCACCGCCACCGTCGACAAGGTCAAGCCCCTCATCCCGACCGGGACTTCCGTCTCGTACGACACGACGGGCGGCAACGCCAAGCTGACCTGGGCGAAGAACAAGGAGATGGACCTCGCCGGCTACCGCGTCTACCGCCGCCTCAAAGGCAGCACCACCTGGTCGGGACTGAGTGCGCCGACCACCACCTCGTACACGGACACGACCGTGCCCGCGACCGGCGACACCTACTACTACGAGGTCCGCGCCCACGACAAGGCAGGCAACGAGTCGGCGGGCAGCCCGGACCAGGCCGTGACCACCACCGACCGGACCCCGACCGCCGCGCCCGCCGGGCTGATCGCCACCTCCCTGTCCCGCGGGCTGCAGCTCGACTGGAACGGGGTCGCGGGAGCGGTGTCCTACCGCGTCTACCGGGCGACGAGCGAGAACGGCGTGTACACCCCGGTGGGCAGTACGGACAAGCTCTCGTACCTGGACACCTCGGCCGTCGAGAGCGTCACCTACTACTACCGGGTGACCGTTCTCGACGCGGCGGGCAACGAGTCCGCGCGTTCCGTGGCCGCCGCCGGGGAGCGTGAGGACCTCACCCCGCCGCCCGCCGTCACCGGGCTGACGGTCACCCCGACCGAGTACGGCTTCGAGCTGGAGTGGGACAAGAACCCGGCCGCCGACCTCGGGAGGTACACCGTCTACTGGGGTGAGCTCTGGGGCGACGAGCAGGTGTGCTCCGGAACGCTGACGGAGTATCTGCCGGCCGACACCACCTCGTACTCGTACACCACCCGTCCGGACGGCGACCGCGTCTGCTTCTTCGTCGACGCCATCGACACCTCCTGGAACTCCTCCTTCAAGTGGACCCGGACGGCCGAGGCGGTGGCCGCGACCGAGCTCGACACGACGCCGAGCGTGCCGACGCCCGAGGGCTCGCCGCTCCGTCTGGAGGCGTCCGCGGCGGAGGGCGACGAGGGCAACCAGCTGACCTGGTCCGGGCTCGGAGCAGGCGAAGAAGGGTCTCCCGAATCCGCGCAGGGCTTTCGCATCTACCGGTGGAACCCCGCCACCGCCGCGTACGAGAAGATCCACGAGGCCCCGGCCGGAGCGTTCGTGTACTTCGACACCGGCGCGAAGCGCGGCACCACGTCCTACTACTGGGTGACCGGTGTGAAGGCCGACGGCACCGAGACCCTGCCCGCCGGCGACTGGACGGTGACCGCGCCCGCCAAGTGACGCGCAGGGGCCCGGAGGCTCAGCCTCCGGGCCCCTGCGACAGATGGGCGTCCAACGTCAGTCCGAGGACTGCTGCCTCTTCGGGCGCCAGACCACCAGCGCGCTCGTCTGCTGGACCTCCTGGTACGGGACCAGGTCACGGCGGTACGAGGCATGCACCGCGGCCTCGCGCTGCTGCATCGCGGCAGCGGCGCCGTCCAGGGCCGATTCCAGTTCCGCGACTCGGGACTGGAGGGCGGCGACCTGGTTCTCCAGCTCGATGATGCGCTTGATGCCGGCCAGGTTGATGCCCTCGTCCTGGGACAGCGCCTGCACCGTGCGGAGCAGCTCGATGTCGCGGGCCGAGTAGCGCCGGCCGCGCCCGGCGGTGCGGTCCGGGGAGACCAGGCCGAGGCGGTCGTACTGGCGCAGGGTCTGCGGGTGCAGGCCGGAGAGCTGGGCCGCCACCGAGATGACGTAGACCGGGGTCTCCTCGGTCAGTTCATAGGGGTTTCGACGACGGCCGTCCATCTGCTCATGCTCCCTTCGCGGCCTGGAACAGCTCCGCCCGCGGGTCCTCGCCCGCGGTGGCCTCGCGATACGCCTCCAGGGCGTCGCGAGCCTTGCCCGACACGTCCGTGGGGACCGCGACCTCGACGGTGACGAGGAGGTCGCCGCGCGTACCGTCCTTGCGGACGGCACCCTTGCCGCGGGCCCGCATCGTACGGCCGTTGGGCGTGCCCGGGGGCAGTTTCAGGGTGACCGGGGGGCCGCCCAGCGTCGGTACACGCACCTCGCCGCCGAGCGCCGCCTCCGCGAAGGTGACGGGCACGGTGACGGTGAGGTTGTCGCCCTTGCGGCCGAAGACCGGGTGGGCGTCCACGTGGACCGTGACGTACAGGTCGCCCGCCGGGCCGCCCCGTTCGCCGGGTGCGCCCTTGCCGCGCAGGCGGATGCGCTGGCTGTCGCTCACTCCCGCCGGGATGCGGACCTGCATCGTGCGCGAGGACTTGGCGCGGCCGCTGCCGTGGCAGATCTCGCAGGGGTTCTCCGCTATCAGACCGCGGCCCTTGCAGTCCGGGCACGGGTCCGTGAGCGAGAAGCCGCCGCCGGAGCCGCGCGCGACCTGGCCGGTGCCGACGCACGTCGGGCACACGCGCGGTGTGCCGTTCGCGTCGCCGGTGCCCGAACAGGCCTTGCAGGGCGCCTGGGACGTCATCCGCAGCGGGACCGTCGCGCCGTCCACCGCCTCGGTGAAGCTGAGCGTCACCTCGGTGTCGATGTCCTGGCCGCGCCGGGGCTGGGTCCGCGTGCCGGTTCCCGCGCCGCCGCGGTTGAACAGGCCCCCGAAGACGTCTCCGATGCCGCCGCCGAAGCCGCCGGCACCGCCCGCTCCGCCCTGGGCGCCGCCTCCGAAGAGGTCGCCCAGGTCGAAGTTGAAGTTGCCGCCGCCCGCGCCGGGACCCGGACGGAAGCCACCGTTGCCGAAGAGGGCGCGTGCCTCGTCGTACTCCTTGCGCTTCTTGGGGTCTCCGAGCACGTCGTTCGCCTCGGAGATCTCCTTGAAGCGCTCCTCGGCCTTGGCGTTGCCCTTGTTGGCGTCCGGGTGGAACTCGCGGGCGAGCTTCCGGTACGCCTTCTTGATCTCTGCCTCGGTGGCGTCCTTGGGGACGCCGAGGACCTTGTAGAAGTCCTTCTCGATGAAGTCCTTGGTGCTCATCCTCGACGCCCCTCCTCTCTCATGCGTTCAACGTCAGCCCTCGTCCGGGCCACCGCTCTCCTTGTCGTCGGCCGCCTCGGCCTCGTCGGCCTTGACGGTCTGCGCCCCCGGCTGGGGTTCGGCGACCGCCACCCGCGCGGGGCGGATGGTGCGCTCGCCGATGCGATACCCCGGCTGCAGAATCGCCACGCACGTCGTCTCCGTGACGTCCGGCGCGTACGAGTGCATCAGGGCCTCGTGGATCATCGGGTCGAAGGGCTCGCCCTCCTTGCCGAACTGCTGGAGGCCCATCTTCGCCGCGACGGTCTCCAGCGACTCGGCCACCGACTTGAAGCCGCCGACCAGTTCGCCGTGGTCCCGCGCGCGGGCGATGTTGTCGAGCACGGGCAGGAGTTCGGTCAGGAGGTTCGCGATGGCGATCTCCTTGACCGCGATCCGGTCGCGCTCGACCCGGCGGCGGTAGTTCTGGTACTCGGCCTGGAGCCGCTGGAGGTCCATCGTGCGCTCGCCGAGCGCCGTACGGACCTGGTCCAGCTGTGCGGTCAGACCGGCCATCTGTGCTGCTGATGCGTCCCCGGCCGGGGCCGCCGCCTCCTCCGTGGAGGAGGCGGCGGCCTTCGGCTCGGCGTCGTCAGGGGTGGCGCCGGAGGGGACGGCAGGCTTCTCTTCGAAGCCCGGGGTCTCCTCCGTCACGCGGCACCGTCCTTGCGGTCCTCGTCGACGATCTCGGCGTCGACGACGTCGTCATCGGCCTTGGCCTGCTCGGCACCGGGGGCACCCTCGGCGCCACCGGCGGCCTGCGCGGCCTGGGCGTCGGCGTACATGGCCTGGCCGAGCTTCTGCGAGACCGCGGCGACCTTCTCCGTGGCGGTGCGGATCTCGGCGGTGTCCTCGCCCTTGAGCTTCTCCTTCAGCTCGGCGATGGAGGCCTCGACCTCGGTCTTGACGTCACCCGGGACCTTGTCCTCGTTGTCCTTGAGGAACTTCTCGGTCTGGTAGACGAGCTGCTCGCCCTGGTTGCGGGTCTCGGCGGCCTCGCGGCGCTTGTGGTCCTCGTCCGCGTACTGCTCGGCCTCCTGGCGCATCCGGTCGACCTCGTCCTTCGGCAGCGAGGAGCCGCCGGTGACGGTCATCTTCTGCTCCTTGCCCGTGCCCAGGTCCTTCGCGGTCACGTGCATGATGCCGTTGGCGTCGATGTCGAAGGCGACCTCGATCTGCGGGACACCGCGCGGGGCCGGCGGCAGACCGGTCAGCTCGAACATCCCGAGCTTCTTGTTGTACGCCGCGATCTCGCGCTCGCCCTGGTAAACCTGGATCTGGACGGACGGCTGGTTGTCCTCGGCGGTGGTGAAGATCTCGGACCGCTTGGTCGGGATCGTCGTGTTCCGCTCGATGAGCTTCGTCATGATGCCGCCCTTGGTCTCGATGCCGAGGGACAGCGGGGTGACGTCGAGGAGCAGGACGTCCTTGACCTCACCCTTGAGGACACCGGCCTGCAGGGCGGCGCCGATGGCGACGACCTCGTCCGGGTTGACACCCTTGTTGGCGTCCTGGCCGCCGGTCAGCTCCTTGACGAGCTCGGCGACGGCGGGCATGCGGGTGGAGCCACCGACGAGAACGACGTGGTCGATCTCGGAGAGGTTGATGCCCGCGTCCTTGATGACGTTGTGGAACGGCGTCTTGCAGCGCTCCAGAAGGTCCGCGGTGAGCTGCTGGAACTGGGCGCGCGTGAGCTTCTCGTCCAGGTGCAGCGGGCCCTCGGCGGAGGCCGTGATGTAGGGCAGGTTGATCGAGGTCTCGGTGGACGAGGACAGCTCGATCTTCGCCTTCTCGGCGGCTTCACGCAGACGCTGGAGCGCCATCTTGTCCTTGGCGAGGTCCACGCCGTGGCCGGAGCGGAACTGCTGCACCAGGTAGTCGACGACACGCTGGTCCCAGTCGTCACCACCGAGGTGGTTGTCGCCGTTGGTGGCCTTCACCTCGACGACGCCGTCACCGATCTCCAGGAGGGACACGTCGAAGGTGCCGCCACCGAGGTCGAAGACGAGGATCGTCTGGTCGTCCTTGTCCAGGCCGTACGCCAGGGCGGCGGCCGTGGGCTCGTTCACGATGCGCAGGACGTTCAGGCCCGCGATCTCGCCGGCCTCCTTCGTCGCCTGGCGCTCGGAGTCGTTGAAGTACGCCGGAACGGTGATGACCGCGTCCGTGACCTTCTCGCCCAGGTAGGCCTCGGCGTCGCGCTTCAGCTTCTGCAGGATGAAGGCGCTCATCTGCTGCGGGTTGAAGTTCTTCCCGTCGAGCTCGATCTTCCAGTCCGTGCCCATGTGACGCTTCACGGAGCGGATGGTCCGGTCCACGTTCGTGACCGCCTGGCGCTTGGCGACCTCGCCGACGAGCACCTCACCGTTCTTGGCGAAGGCGACGACGGACGGCGTGGTCCTGGCGCCCTCGGCGTTGGTGATGACGGTGGGCTCGCCGCCCTCCAGAACGCTGACGACGGAGTTAGTCGTGCCCAGGTCGATGCCGACCGCACGTGCCATTTCAATTCCTCCAGCAATGACTTGAGTGGAACGGACTCAAGTGTGCACGACACTCACCGCTGGGTCAACAGACATGAGTCATGGAGGCTCAAGTCTTATCTCTTGCTTACACGCAGGTGTGCTTGTAGACGTGGCCCGACCTGCGGCTTCTCGGTCAACTGACTCCCGGACGCGGGGGCATGCCGTCCCCCGTAGGTGGGGATCCGAAGCAGCACGAGTACGCCGACACAGGCGCCGCCCGCCACCCACAACGCCGCCGTCGCGCTCACCCATCCCATGTCGATCAGCATCCCGACGAGTGCACCCGCGAAGCCGGTGACCCCCACGACGACCGCGGCACCCCGAGGGGTGACACCGAGGCGCCGCAGCCGGTGGACCAGATGATCGGGGGCGCCGCGCAGCAGCGGACGCCGGGCCCGCCGCCGCGACACCAGCACCAGTACGGCGTCGGCGGTCGCCACGGCCGTCAGCGCGAACGCGGCGCCCACGCTCGACCCGGCCGCCCGCCCGGCGTGGACCAGTACCGCCGCCGAGGTCAGCATGAACCCGACGAACAGCGCGCCGCAGCGCCCCGGCACGATCCGGGCCGGGGGCCAGTTGTGCATCAGGAACCCGGTCAGCGCGGCGGACAGCACGCTCAGCAGCGCCGCGAGCCCGTCCATGACCTCGGCGGCCGCGCAGCCGCTCAGTGCGAAGGCGGTCACCACCGCGACCGTCCCCATCACTCCGTCGGCGTGATCGAGCGAGGTGAAGGCATGGGTGGCGAGGGCGATCCAGCCGACGGCCACCATCCCGGCCACCGGTCCGAGCTCGTCGTAGGGCACGGTCAGCGCGGCGGCGCCGGTCACGACGGCCGCCTGGAGCGGAACCCGCAGAAGAGCCGGCGGGGGCCACAGGTCGGCGACGAGCCCGAGGGCACCGACCCCGATCCCGGCGGCCAGCAGCCGCCCGGCCGCCGGCCCCAGCGGCGCCACGTCCGTCCAGTCCCCGACCCCGGCGACGAACGCCGTGACCGCCACCACGGCCACCCCGCCGAGCAGCGGCACCGCGCGCGCCCGCCGCCGTTCGACCACGCCGAGGCGCAGAGCGAGGAGCCGCAGCAGGGCGGCGAGCACGGCGGCGAGGAGCAGGGCGGAGGTGGCGGCGACGATTCCGTACAGCACGCCGCCAATTTAGTATTAAATGTCGCAAATACGCCGCAGATAACACGATCGGGTTTACGTGTCGGCCGGTGACCCCGCGACCGCGGGTCGGCGACTTCGGCGACTCAGGTGGACCTCAGCGACGCAGATCACCGCACCGCTGGCTACAGTGCGGCGGAAGATATGGGTAGTCTCAGACGGACTGCATAAGTTACCGCTTAGTAATCAGCTGAAGGTCGGCCTTCAGCTCCCCCCTCGCAGGCCCGAGGAGCCCCCAATGCAACTCGCCGCGATCATTGTGTCGCTGACGCTGACCGTGGTCGGCGTTGCTCTCATCGCACGAGCCGTCGCACAGATCTACCGGTTCATCAAGCTGGGCCAGCCGGTCCCGGCCGGTTCCCGAACCGACGACTGGAAGGCCCGCAGCATCACGCTGGCCAAGGAGTTCGTCGGCCACACCCGGATGAACCGGTGGGGGATCATCGGCGTCGCGCACTGGTTCGTCGCCGTCGGCTTCCTGACCCTCGGCCTGACGATCGTCACGGCGTACGGTCAGCTGTTCAAGGCCGACTGGACGCTGCCGGTCCTGGGCGGCTGGCTGCCCTACGAGCTGTACACCGAGTTCATCGCGCTGTTCACGACGCTCGGCATCCTCGTACTGATCGCGATCCGGCAGCTGAACCGGCCGTCGAAGCCGGGCCGCAAGTCGCGCTTCGCGGGCTCCAAGACGGGCCAGGCGTACTTCGTCGAGGCCGTGATCCTCGTCATCGGCCTCGCGATCATGACCCTGCGCGGCCTGGAGGGCGCGATCCACGGCGTGCACCACTACGAGGCCGCGTACTGGGCCTCGTACCCCCTGGTCGCCGCCTTCAAGGGCCTGAGCCTCGGCACACTGCAGAACCTGGTCTACCTGACCGCCATGATCAAGCTCGGCGTCACCATGGGCTGGGCGATCACGGTCGGTCTCAACACCAACATGGGTGTCGCCTGGCACCGCTTCCTCGCCTTCCCGAACATCTGGTTCAAGCGCAACGCCAAGGGCGAGACCGCTCTCGGCGGACTGCTCCCGATGACCAGCGGCGGCAAGGCCATCGACTTCACCGACCCCGGCGAGGACGACGTCTTCGGTGTCTCCCAGGTGGAGCAGTTCTCCTGGAAGGGCCTGCTGGACTTCTCCACGTGCACCGAGTGCGGCCGCTGCCAGTCGCAGTGCCCCGCCTGGAACACGGGCAAGCCGCTCTCCCCCAAGCTCCTCATCATGTCGCTGCGCGACCACGCGCACGCCAAGGCGCCCTACCTGCTCGCGGGCGGCGGCAAGAACATGGAGGGCGAGGAGAAGGCGAGTGAGGAACAGCTCGCCGGTGTGCCCGCCGCCGCGCTCGCCGAGGCCGAGCGCCCCCTCATCGGCACGTTCGAGGAGAACGGCGTCATCGACCCCGACGTGCTGTGGTCCTGCACCACGTGCGGCGCGTGCGTCGAGCAGTGCCCGGTCGACATCGAGCACATCGACCACATCGTCGACATGCGCCGCTACCAGGTGATGATCGAGAGCGCGTTCCCGTCCGAGGCGGGCACGATGCTCAAGAACCTGGAGAAGAAGGGCAACCCCTGGGGTCTGGCCAAGAAGCAGCGCCTCGAGTGGACGAAGGAAGTCGACTTCGAGATCCCGGTCGTCGGACGCGACATCGAGGACCTGTCCGAGGTCGAGTACCTGTACTGGGTCGGCTGCGCCGGTGCCCTCGAGGACCGCGCCAAGAAGACCACGAAGGCCTTCGCGGAGCTCCTCCACATGGCGGGCGTCAAGTTCGCCATCATGGGCGGCGACGAGAAATGCACCGGTGACTCCGCGCGCCGTCTCGGCAACGAGCCCCTGTTCCAGGAGCTCGGCATGGAGAACGTCGCCGCGCTGAACATGGCCTTCGGCGAGGATGACGAGGACGAGTCGACGAAGAAGCCGAAGTCGGCGAAGAAGATCGTCGCGACCTGTCCGCACTGCCTCAACACCATCGGCAACGAGTACCCGCAGCTCGGCGGCGACTACGAGGTCATCCACCACACCCAGCTGCTCCAGCACCTCATCGACGAGGGCAAGCTGCTGCCGGTCACCCCGGTGGACGGCCTCATCACCTACCACGACCCCTGCTACCTGGGCCGCCACAACAAGATCTACACGCCGCCGCGCGAGATCATGTCGGCCGTCCCGGGCCTGCGTCAGCAGGAGATGCACCGTCACAAGGAGCGTGGCTTCTGCTGCGGTGCCGGTGGTGCGCGGATGTGGATGGAGGAGCGGATCGGCAAGCGCATCAACAACGAGCGCGTCGACGAGGCTCTTTCGCTGAACCCGGACATCGTGTCCACGGCCTGCCCGTTCTGCCTCGTGATGCTGACCGACTCGGTCAACGGCAAGAAGAACGACGGCCAGGCCAAGGAGTCCGTCCAGGTCGTGGACGTGGCCCAGCTCCTCCTCGACTCCGTCAGGACGCCGGTTGATCCGGCGGGGGCGGCGGAGGCGGAGAGTGAGCCCGAGCCGGAGCCGGTGAAGTAACCGGCTTGATCGTCCGGACGCCGGTGGGCCGAGATTCTCGCCCGCCGGCGTCCGCGTTTCCTCGCCCCCGCCGCCCCTGCCCGACCCATCCCCGGGGCTACGCCCCGGACGAGCCCGCGCCCGACGCGAGCGCGCTCAAGGCGAAGCCACCGGCTACGGCGACTCCGGCGGTCGCGCCGATACCCATGACGACGGTCCTGCGCTTCACTGCCCTGTGCTTCGCGGAAAGCCTTCTCCCTGTTCACGGCGGCCATACGGCGGCCGAAACGGCCGGTCAGGGGCGTTCGGTCCATTCTTCGCGCCGGGCGCCGCCCCCGTCTGTCCGGTCCTTGCGAACGTAAATCGAGCCGCGCAATATTGTCAACAATTCTGTAAAACTCATCGCTGACACACGGTCCTTTCCGAGGTGGCGATACCGCTCCCACCGAATCCGGAGCATCATGGCGAGGTTGTTGTCAGTGGGGCGGATGAGGTGAACGGTGGGCGGGCGAAAAGCCGGTGTACGGGCCGGAGCGATCAGCTTCGTACTGCTGCTCGGGGGATGCGCCGGCACCGGGAACACCGGTTCCGCGCGACACGAACCCGTGACCGTCGCCAAGGCCCCCGCCCAACTCCCCGTCCCCCGCGGCAAGGGCGGCAAGGCCGTGGACGACTTCAACGGCGACGGCCGTCGCGACCTGGTCCTCAATGACCTCGTCAAGGGCCCGGACGACGCCCACGGCGACGACGCGGGCATCGGGATCGTCTACGGAACGGGAACCGCACATGGACTCGCGCCCGGCGCACGGCAGTTGCTGAACCCCGCGCGCCAGGCGGCCCGCACGAAGGGCCGGTCGCCCGCCGTCTTCGACGCGGAGGCGAGCTGCGACCTGGACAGGGACGGCTTCACCGATCTCGTGGTGTCGACGGACCCGCCGTACGACGGCCAGGGCCGGCCCCCCGTCCCCCTCCAGATCCTCTTCGGCTCCCCGGCCGGCCTCACCGGCAGGGCGGTCGAGCTGGTCATCCCGGAAGGGGCCCGCGCCGGCAACGACTGGCCCGACCAGCCCGTGTGCGGCGACTTCGACGGCGACGGCGCCGAAGACCTGGTCGTGCACGCCTCGGACGGCCGACTCAGCTATCTGCGCGGCCCGTTCACCAGGAAGGGCACCCCGCGCGCGGCGGGCAGGCCCCTCCCCTCACCCGGCACCGTGCCCACCGGCCCCGCCCTCGACGTGAACCGCGACGGCTACGACGACCTCCTCGTCCGTACGGCGGAAGGCCCAGGCACGTCCGCGCTCGTCCTCGGGGGCCCGGCCGGCCCCACCCGCACCGGCACCGCCCTGCCGAGCGGCATCGACGTCGCCCTCGGCCGCTTCGGCAGGGGCCGCGCCCTCGACGCGGCGGTCGGCTCGATGGACGGAACGTATCTGCGCTACGACCTCCCCGCCGCCGTACGCGACAGCATCAGCACCCCCGGTTCGGTGCTGGACGCCGGGGACTTCGACGGGGACGGCGTGAGCGAACTCGTCTCCAGCGGAGCGGAGTTGCGGATCCTGCGGGGCCGTACGACCGGACTGTCCGCGACGGGGATGGTGACCGTGCCGCCACCCGCCCGGGGCACCACCCGGGTCCTGACCGTCGCCGACTTCACGGGGGACGGGCGGGCGGACCTGGCCGTACGGACGTACGACGGGGAGACGAAGGACACGGTCGCGGTGTACGCGGGCAGCAAGGAGGCGCTGGTGACGGCGAAGCCGACGGTCACGTTCTCCACGTCCGAGTTCCTGGGAATGGGCTCCTGAAGCACGAGTCACCTCACCAACAGAGGCACTCGCCACAGGCGTTACGGGAATTAATCAAACTCACGTACAACCCTTGCCCCCCTTTCAAGGTCTTCTGTTCGCCGACCAGCCTCCGACCCCCGGGACAACTCCCGGTGAACGCGGGCGGTCCGCACCCCATTGACTGGGAATGCCCGCCAGGCATCCCCGCATGCCGCAGGAGACCCCCGCATGCACAAGCAGTACTCGCAGCACCGCACACACGCCTTCAGACTCGCCCTCGCGACGGCCACCGCGGCCGCGCTGACGGGCGGTCTCCTCACGTTCTCGGCCGCGACGGCGACGGCCGCCGACTCCACGAAGGTCCCGCAGGCCGACTTCAACGGCGACGGAATCGGCGACGTGGCCTTCTCGGCCCAGGGCGCCTATGTCAGCGGCCAGAAGGCCGCCGGCCAGCTCGTCGTCCTCTACGGCACCCACAGCGGCGTGTCCGCCGCCAAGCGCTCCACGCTCAGCCAGAACACCGCCGGGGTCCCCGGCACCGCCGAGGCCGGGGACGCCTTCGGCGCGGAGACGGCGTACGCGGACTTCAACGGCGACGGCTACGACGACCTCGCCGTGTCGTCCCCGCACGAGAAGTTCGGCAACGACGCCGACGCCGGTGGCCTCGCGGTCCTCTGGGGCTCCCCGAGCGGCCTCACCGGCAAGGGTGTGGCCATCGCCGACCCGGCCTCCTCCTCGCACGACCTGTGGGGCAAGAACCTGGCCGCGGGCGACTTCGACGGCGACGGCAAGGCGGACCTGGCCGTCGGAAACACGTCGAGCACGATCTACGTCTACAAGGGCGGCATCACCTCCAGCGGCACGGCCGGCCTCGCCCGCACCACGATCAAGCCCCCGATCCAGTCCGGCGGCAGCGCCCGCGGCCCGATGAACCTCACCGCCGGTGACATCAACGGCGACGGCCGCACCGACCTGGTGGTCGACGGCTTCGAGACCAAGACCGACTACGGCTGGAACACGAACTACTACGTGCCCGGCACGGCGAACGGCCTGAACGTCTCCGCCGCGAAGACCCTCAAGACCGGCATCATCACGGCCATCGGCGACATCAACGGCGACGGCTTCGGCGACATCGTCAGCGGCGCGCCCTGGGACAACACCAAGCTCAGCGACGGCACGACCCCTCCGGACTCCGCGTACGGCGGCAAGGTGAACATCACCTACGGCTCCGCGTCCGGCCCCGCCTCGACCGCCGGGATCAGCCAGAACACCGGCAGCGTGCCCGGCACCGCGGAGAAGAACGACAGCTTCGGCTACGAGCTGGACCTCGGCGACATCAACGGCGACGGTTTCCAGGACCTCGTCGTCAGCACCGCGTACGAGGACCTCGACGGCCACGCGGACGCCGGCATGGTCACCGTCCTGTACGGCTCCGCGCACGGCGTCAACACCTCCTCCGGCGCGCAGGCCTTCGCCCAGAGCACGCCCGGCGTCCCCGGCAACGACGAGAAGGGCGACCTCTTCGGCCTGGACGTGAAGCTCGACGACGTGAGCGGCGACGGCAGGGCCGACCTCCTGGTGGGCTCCGACGAGAACGCCGGCGACGGCACGGTCACCTACCTGCCCTCCACCGGCTCCAAGATCACCGCGACCGGCTCCCGCGCCATCTGGCCGGCCGACGCGGGCGTCTCGACGACGGGCACACCGTCGTTCGGCTCCAACTTCGCGGACTGATCCCAGCTGCCCCCGGCCGGGCCCGCACCCGCGGGCCCGGCTTCCCCCTCGCACGGAACCCGAGGGCTGTGACCCCGTAAGGGACACCGGTGCACTTCCCCTTAGGGGATGTCACAGCTCGGACCCAAACCCCCCTCCGATGGCCCGCACCCGGCACGCCACTGTGCGGGACCAGGTACGTTCGATTACGTGGCTGGATTCAGGATCGGACGCGGCCGGGACGACCGGGCCCCGCAAGCGCGACCGCAACAACACCGACCGTCGTACGGACAGCAGGCTCCGCAGGGAGGCCGGCAGCCGTACGGCTACCCGCCCGCGCCCTCGCAGCAGCAGCCGTACGGGGGTCAGCAGTACGGCGGCGGACAGCAGGGCGGGCAGCCGGGCTGGCCCCAGGCGAACGGCGGCGGCGCCGGCGGTCACGGCGAGCCGGAGTACTTCGGCGACGGTCACCCGCAGCAGGGTGGCGACCCGTACGCGGCGAACAGCCCCGGTCACACCCAGGCCTTCTCGGTCGGCGAGGACCCCTACACCCAGGGCGGGACCTACCGTGCCGGCCAGGCGGCGGCCCCGCCGATCGGCCCCCGTCTGCACTGGAAGGACCTGCTGAGGGGCATCGTCACGGCCCCCAACCAGACCTTCCTGCAGATGCGCGACTACACGATGTGGGCCCCGGCCCTGATCGTGACGTTCCTCTACGGCCTGCTGGCCGTCTTCGGCTTCGACGGCGCCCGCAAAGACGCCATAAACGCCACCCTCTCCAACGCCGTCCCGATCGTCCTGACGACGGCCGTGGCGATCGTCATCAGCACGTTCATCCTGGGTGTGGTCACCCACACCCTGGCCCGCCAGCTCGGCGGCGACGGCGCCTGGCAGCCCACGGTCGGCCTCTCCATGCTGATCATGTCCATCACGGACACCCCGCGCCTGATCGTCGCCATGTTCTTCGGCGGCAACGCGTCCTTCGTGCAGCTCCTCGGCTGGGCGACCTGGGTCGCTGCGGGCGCCCTGCTGACCCTCATGGTCGGCAAGTCCCACGACCTCCCGTGGCCGAAGGCACTGGCCGCGTCGGCGATCCAGCTGATCGCGATCCTGTCGATCATCAAGCTGGGCACGTTCTAGCGAGGACGCGCGGTACGCCGCGTACGCCGAGTACGTACGAGAGGGCCCCCGGCACCGAACCACTGCCGGGGGCCTTCTCCATCCCTTGCCGGGGCCAGGTCAGAGCGCTTCCTTCGACGGGGTGACCGGCTCTCCGGACTTACGCACGGGAGGCAACACACTCCAGGCGTCGTTGACTTGTCCCCCGGCTTGTTGCGCAGAACGATCAGGACACCGCAGGCACGCAGGTGGGGCTGGAACGACGACCAGCCTTCGATGTCCTTTGGGCGACTGCTTGCGGTCAACGGTGCCGGCGCCCGTGATGCCCCCGACCGGCAGCCGGAATACTGGAAAGTCGAGCTGCAGCTCGTCTTCGGCGAGGACCCGGCTTGGGCAGGGCTCGACAGCCTCGGGCATCAGGACACCGGGTTCGACTACGACGAGATCGGCATGCCCAGGACTGTCGCGCTGAGAGAGATGCGCCGGTTCATCGAGTCCTACCCCCAGCTGGCGGCCATGTGGCGAGCCGAGCCCATTCGCAGCAACCTGACCCTGGAGCAAGCGGGCTAGAGATCTTTGACGGTGCGGGTTACGTCGGGTCGTGACGGCTCCCGTGGGATGCGCTATGCCGGGAGGTGAGGTATCCCGATGGCGGTGGGCCGGCGGCCGAGGAGCGGGCTCGGCGTGAGCAAGTGCGGTTCGAAGCCGCTGATCTGATCGAGGCCGGGGCCAGTGACCGGGAGGTGGCCCGGCGGTTCAGGGTGACCCGGATGTCGGCGAACCGGTGGCGGCGTGCGTTGGCTTCGGGCGGTCGGCAGGCTTTGGCCTCCAAGGGTCCCGGCGGGGCGCGCGGGAGGGCGACTTGGAACAGGCGCTCGTCATGGGCGAACGCGCCCTCGAAGGCGAGCGCCAGTCCGTCCCTTCGCTCATCATGACGAGCCGCGAGCCGGCAGCCGAGATGAGGAGTTCCCACCCGCCACGTGCTTCCGGGCCGACTCGGACCCAGCGTGCCCGACGGGTCGGCACGGTCCCTGCGACTCTCCCGGCTACGCTCGCGCGGGAGCGCCCCGCAGCGCGTGGCTGCGGGGCGCCTAGTGGGGTTTAGTCGACCATCTGCCCGTCGAACGTACCGCCCCTGCAGGTGTTGGTCGCCCAATTGACAGTTCCGCCGCCCTGCTCGCACTCACCCGGGGTGAGGCTGGCGGCGGTGGCGGTGGCCGCGCCTGTGAGGCCGAGTCCGGCGAGGGCTGCCGTGGCGATGACGGCGGCGAGGATTCGTCGAATGCGCATTTGGTTCCCCTTTCACGGAATGCCTCAATTGGGGCACTAGTCAGCTTGATCTTCACCCATGTGGGTGGCACGCCATGTTGCGCCATTCGGGTGACATTGCTGGCGGGTGCGGGGTCGGTGACGCGACCCGTCAGACAGGCCCCAGGAGATCTCCAACGGTGCGGGTTACGTCGGGTCGTGACAGCTCCCGTGGGATGCGCTATGCCGGGAAGGTGAGGTGTCCCGATGGCGGTGGGCCGGCGGCCGAGGAGCGGATCAGAAGGTCACCGGCATCCCGAACAACACGAGAGCCCCTCGATGATCTTCGAGGGGCTCTTGCACATCTGCAATCTACGAAGAAACAGCGGGTCAGAGCGCTTCTCTAGACGGCGTGATCGGCTCGCCCGACTTACGTACTACAGGCAAAACACTCCAGGGGAAGTTGATCCAGTCGTCGGTCCGCTTCCACACGTACTCGCACTTCACCAGCGAGTGGGACTTCTCATAGATCACGGCGCTGCGGACCTCGGCGACGGTGTCGACGCAGAAGTCGTGCACGAGCTTGAGCGTCTTGCCGGTGTCGGCGACGTCGTCGGTGATCAGGATCTTCTTGTCGGAGAAGTCGATGGCGTTCGGGACGGGAGCGAGCATGACGGGCATGTCGAGCGTCGTACCCACACCGGTGTAGAACTCGACGTTGACCAGGTGGATGTTCTTGCAGTCGAGGGCGTACGCCAGTCCACCCGCGACGAAGACACCCCCGCGGGCGATGCTGAGCACTATGTCGGGCCGGTAGCCGTCGTCGGCGATGGTCTGGGCGAGCTCACGGACCGCGGTCCCGAACCGCTCGTAGGTGAGGTTCTCCCGCGCGTCGGACAAGCTCATGTCCCCGCTCCCGCTCACACCTGGGTCCGATGGAAGTTGAGGAAGGACCGGGAGGCGGTCGGCCCGCGCTGGCCCTGGTAGCGGGAGCCGTACCGGTCGCTGCCGTACGGGAACTCGGCCGGCGAGCTCAGCCGGAACATGCACAGCTGCCCGATCTTCATGCCCGGCCAGAGCTTGATCGGAAGCGTCGCGAGATTGGACAGCTCCAGGGTCACGTGCCCGGAGAAGCCGGGGTCGATGAACCCGGCGGTGGAGTGCGTGACGAGCCCCAGCCGTCCGAGCGAACTCTTGCCCTCCAGCCGCGAGGCAAGATCCACGGGAAGCGAGATCACCTCGTACGTGCTCGCGAGCACGAACTCCCCGGGGTGCAGGATGAACGGCTCGTCCCCCTCGGGCTCGACGAGCCGAGTCAGATCGGCCTGCTCGACGGAGGGGTCGATGTGCGGATAACGGTGATTCTCGAACACCCGGAAGTAGCGGTCGAGCCGCACGTCGATGCTCGAGGGCTGCACCATGGATTCGTCGTACGGGTCGATACGGACCCGGCCGGCGTCGATCTCGGCCCGGATGTCCTTGTCTGAGAGAAGCACGCCCCGAGGATACGCGGGGACTGTCAGCATTTCGCACAGTCCCCGCGCCCCAGGTCCTACCGCTGAGTCCTACCGCTTCTCGAGCGTGACCGGAACGACGCTCCGGAGCCGCGCACATCGCGGACACCGGACCAATCGACCGGGGCCGAGACGCTCGGCCTGCTGCATCGGGAACGAAGCGGTGCTGAACACGTGCCCCTCGGCACAACGGACGACGGTGCGCTCCATCAAGTCCTCAGAGTCCCTTCCCCAAGAGCCGCGTCTGACTGACGACGTAAGCCACATTACGGGATGAAAGGGACGGCTCTCCAGGCGGCACTCCGGCCCCGCCCAGACCCTCTTCCACCCCTCCACCGTACGCCCCAACTCCCGTCCCCCGCACCCGCGTCCACCCCCCGAAACGCGCACCGGCCCCACGGCGTCAGCGCCAGGGACCGGGCATGAGGTAGAGTGAGCGAGCATTCGACACCGGACAACCGGCGTCTTACGCGGGTGTAGTTTAGTGGTAGAACATCAGCTTCCCAAGCTGAGAGTGCGAGTTCGATTCTCGTCACCCGCTCCATGTGAAACCCCCAGGTCGATGACCCGGGGGTTCTTTGTTGTCTAGACCGGTGGGCGGGGCGTGCACCACATCCGCACCATAAGGGCTCGACTAGGTGCCAGTGGGCTTCCCTTTGTGGTGCACAGGGTCGTCGTCGTGGTGCTTCGCACGCTCGGCACGAACCATGCCATCAAGCCCCGCGGCTACGTCGCGCTGCCGCTCCTCGTCGGAGTGCTGATAGATCAGCGCGGCCTTCTCGGAAGACTGACCGGCCCGGACCATCGTGTCCTTGAGGGTGGCGCCCGAACGAGTCGAGAGCGTGTGTCCGGTGTGACGAAGGTCGTAGAAACGGAAGCCGTCCGGGAGGCCCACGGCTGCACGGGCCCGGCGCCACTTCCGGCCGAAGGAGGTGCGCCGGAAAGGAGCTCCCTTCTCGCCGACGAAAAGCAGACCGTCCGGGCCCTTCTCGGCGAACCAGGCGAGGTGCTGCCTCACCTCCTTGTGCAGGAAAGCCGGAAGCAGGACGGCACGGACGCCCGCGTCCGACTTGGTCTCACCGGGAGCGCGCTTGCCGTTCGTCCGCTCCGGCTCGGCGACGCGGACACGGATCACCAGGTTGCCGGGGTCGACGTCACGACGGCGCAGGCCGGCTAGTTCCTCGGGCCGCATCGGACCGTACGCGCCGAGGTAGACCATGAGGCGCCAGCGGATACCGATCGCATCGGCGAGGGCGTCGACCTGGGCGACGGTGGCGACGAGGCGTTCAGCGGCGGACTCCTTTCCCGCGCCCTTGATCCGGCACGGGTTGCGGCTCACCAGATCATCATCTACGGCCGTCTCGAAGATGCCCTTGAGGAGGCGGTATGCCTTGGCGACGGTGGTCTTGGCTCCGGTGGTGCGGAGGCGCTCAGACCGCCATTCACGGACGCGAGGAGCGGTGATCTCGTCCAAATCGAGCGCGCCGAAGGTCGGAAGGAGGTGCTTGTACAGATCCTCGGTGCGAACGGCCAACTCCCGCTCCTCGACCCACTTCTCGGCGTAGACGCGGAAGTTGACCGCCCCGGCGTCGGGAGCGCGCCAGTCCCCTCGGCTGAGATCTGCCTCAACCTGGGAGAGCCAGATCGGCGGACGGGATGGGAGCTGGGGTGAGTGGTGGGTCGAGGAGAGTCCAATGGCTACGGGCGTCGCATAAGTAGCCACAGGAGGGTCGTCCTCGTTCCGGCAACCGTCTGCGCAGAAAGCGTCATCGAGATTCCTAGGCGGCGCCGCTCGTCCCAGACTCGGGTCACACCTCCGCTCGCCCTCCGTGTGCTTTCACAGCCCGGCATCCTCTCCTTCTGCGGACCGGGGAGGCTGTAGAAACAGCAGAACATGGCTGCACCGGTCACACACCAAGACCCTGGTCCCGCGCTGACGCGCCAGCCTTTTACCCGCCAGACGGACCTTTATGGATAGCGGGTGCATACCCGCGGCAACTCCCTCCGCCCTAACGAGCGGCCCCTCACACAGCGGACATTGAGACGGATAAAGGCCTCCTACTGGCTCACCACTCAGCTCGTCAAGCACCAATGCTCCTTGATCTCCTAGCAGTTAGTAGCCTGGAGGCTATCCATGGCAGACAACACCGATGCGCCGTGGTCCCCACCCCGTAGCGTCCCCAATGCAGCCGAAGGGCGACCTGTATGACCGTCCGTGACCGATCTCTGTAGAGCTACGGATCAGAAGGTGCGCCGCGGCGGACTGAGTGTTCAACCGCGGTACAACGGCCTTGCACTACGGCTGATAGCCGCGGAAGGGGACGTGGAGACGTCTGTCGTCGGCGGGTGAGGCGGACCGCTCCCTCATCCATAGCCGGGGCGCCAGTCTTCCTGGCACAAGAGATCGATCTGTCCAGAGATGAGCCGCACGTAAAGAACACGGATCGTGTCGGGCGTAAGTCCCCGCAGATGCTGAGTGGTGGTTTCAGCCTCATCCTCCAGGACGACGAGACCAGCATCCCCCGCGAAGGCGAGGAGGCTCCATCCTGACTCATGGTCGGTGATCCAAAGGTCAGGGTGCTCAACATCTTCAATGTCGCGGGTTAGCTCGGAGAGCAACGCGTCGAGTTGCTCGTCCGTTACGACGTCGGCCTCAGTGCAGTCGCCCCAGCGGTGGTTCAAGGAGTAGCGCACAGCATGGAGACTACGGGGCCGACCACCGCGAGCTTCCAGCGAGTCTCATGCCACAGCCGTGCCAGAACGGGCGGGGCCCCACGGGGAATCAGGGTGCGCAAGGGTGCGTGATGCCAGACTCCGCCAAGACAAGGAGCCCAAGGTCAGGCCTGGACCGCCCAGCCTCTCTCCTAAAGCGGTTGTCCGCACTTGCGGGTGAGATCATCGAGGATGACAGGCGCTCAACTACCCCCAGGCTGGACCCTCCAGCGGATCCGCGACGTATCCGGGGACCGGGAGGCTGTCGCACTGGATCCAAACCGGGAGGTGCAGTGGGTGGTCGGCACCGGAGCCCACGAGGTCCTGCACCCAGCGATCATTCTCGGGTTCCACAGTCTGTGCCTCGTGAAGCCTGTCCAAGACGACGACTGGTACATGGGCAGCCTGAACGACGACGGCAGCGTCGACTGTTGGTCAGCCTACGGCGATCTGTACGAGGCGCTACGCGGTCTGTAGCGGCATGCGGGCTGGGCGAAACGGCGCCACCACTCGCTACGGCCCGGGCCGCCTCGGGGCCGTCGGAGGGTGCTCAACGTCGACCAACGCTGACAACCACCGACAGCTAAGTCGCAGGTCGCAGCGTTGATCGATTACACGGCCGCAGGTCAGAGACCCGGCCCTTCACTTCCAGAAGAACTGATCTCGCGGCGGTACAAGGTTAGTTGTAAGGTCGGCGCGTGACAGACAAGCGTGCAGGCACAGGTTCTCCTGACTGGGCCTACAACTGGGCAGACGGTACAGGTCTGCTCGGGATGGACCAACCGGAGTAAATCGACGCGGCATTTGAACGCGGCGAGCCGCACGTCGGATTGGCCGTGATCGGCATTGCCCTCAATTACTCCGATCCCGTGGCCATCCTTCCCCGGATCGCCCGCGCTCTCCGCTCGGACTCGGAAGAACTGCACCGACAGGGCACGGTCGCGCTAGCGCACGTTGCACGTCTTCACCACTCGGTCGATACCGAGTGCCTGGCCCTCTTGCGAACCCGCCCCAGGGGCAACGAAGCCGACGACGATCTCTGGACGTTTGTCCCGCACCGGCGCCTGCCTCTCTGGCTCTGGCGTCATCACCTGCCCCAGCACACGAAATGGCTACTTTGGGACCGCTGGCGCGCTTGAGACCGCGCACCCCCCAGCCATCCACCGTTGGAGGCGAGTGCTAGCCGTGCTCGTTGCGTGCCCGATCCGGCGAGATCTCCCGAGGTCTCACGGGGAACCGTGGGGCCAGTCGCGCTCCAGCCCAGGTCAGAGACTTCCCAGGTCAGCCGCCATCCACATACGCCGTCTTCCAAACTGGCGCTCTACGGCACCGCCAGGCCACAGACCAAAGCCGTTCCGCCCGTGCACTAGCCTTCCCATGGAGGGGTGCCATGTCCGCGTGGATCATGTTGGGTTCCGGCTGCGTTTTCGTAATTCTGGGCGTGTTGACCTTGAACGGCCGGGGAACCGCGGCGTATGCGCCGTCACCCAGGGCTGGTTGGGGTTGGATAGCGATGGCTGGCGGCCCCGTCCTGGACGGAGGACCCAAACTCCTCGGCTTCCCTTCCGGAGCGGCGATGGTTCTTTCCACCGTAGCTCTGGGGCTCGTCGCGCTCGGTGCGGTGCTTCTGGTCCGGGGCGGAGCATTCGCCAAGGCTCGTCGTGCCGGCGACGACGACTGAGTGCCGCCCCTCACCCCTATCTAGGGCGACCGTCAAGTGGGCCACTGATGTCTGACAGCAGCGGCCGACACCAACAGCGGCGGACGAAGGCGTATCACGGCGAACCCTAGCGACCACTCCCACGCCGCATGGCGGCCAAGATCCAGTGCCGACAGCTCGCGATGATCGACCTGATAAGTCTTGGCCTCGAACGGGCGCCGTCCGTAGTGTCGGCCGGCGCCCGTCGCCTTGACTCGGTCATTGACCGGCTAATGAAATCGTGAAGCCTCAGACGTGCATCTGTTCGTCGGTGGCCGAGCGTCGGCCACGGTACGAGGTGACCAACGCGTCAGCGACGGCCCCCGCGTCTGCGTCGGCTACGTCTGCCGGGTACTCCGGCAGAAGGTCGTCCCAGACGGGCATCCACGACCCATAAAGCTGGGCCTGGCCCTCGGGCCGGGCGAAGAACCAGATGTGCAAGTGTGCAGCTCCGTCCCCGATCCGGTAGACGTGGGCTCGGGAGATATGCGGTAGTGCCTGCACATGGCGGACGATGTGAGTGGTGAGCACCCCGAGTTCGGCGGCCATTTCGTCAGACAGATCCGCCATGTCGAAGTGGTCTCGGGAGTACAGCATCAGTACCAGAGGCACACCGACGCCTGTGACCCGGGCCAGTCGCCATCGTTCGTTGAACCAGATTCCTTCGTCTCGGGCGCGGCACACGTCGCAGTTCGCCGGGTCTTCACCGTGCCGTTTTGGCTCGGGCAGAACGGGCGGGCGCAGCGGCGCGACGCGAAGTCCATCAGGCTCGAACGGACTTATGTCCCAGCTGGTCATCCGTGCCAACGGAAGTCGAAGCTCACCATCCGCGGCCGCACGTGCGTGGTCGTAGAACTCATCAGGTCGCAAGGCCATGATCGGAGACTAACGTGACCCATAGGCACCCTGACCCGTGCCAGACGCGTGCCAGATCGTGCGGGGAGCCACGGGGAACAGCGGATACTCAACTCCGCAGATGGAACGCGCCTGCACCGCTGTAGTGCAGGTCAGTTCCACCACAACTGGTAGATCACCTCAGCTTCCCAAGCTGAGAGTGCGAGTTCGATTCTCGTCACCCGCTCCATAATTGAGGCCCAGGTCCGAGACCTGGGCCTTGTTTGTTGTCCAGTCCTGTGGGTGGCACACCACGACGGCATCATGGGACGGCCTTCTTGGACGAACGGACTGCCCGAGGGACGTACGAGTAGCGGGACCGCTCGGTCGATGTCAGACCCTTGCGGAATCATGACGCTCGGAAGCCTGGTCGACCCTGCTGGAGGGGCACGTGGTGAACGCGGACCTGATACGGGACCTCGGCAGGCCAGACCGACACGAGGCAGCAGCAGACGCGTTGGTCACGCTCGGCGCCGGCGGGGTGGAGCAGTTGGTGCGGGAGGTGATGGACGCGGAGTCCCCGGTGGACTGGCGGCCGATCACCGCCGTACTCGGGCGGATCGGGGATGCGGGGTTCGACGGTCTGCTCCAGGGGCTCGTCTCCGCGTCCACCGAGGAGTCCCGCAAGCGAGTCGGCTTCGCGTTCTCCCGGCTCGGCGTGGCCGTTCTCGACCGTTACACCGCGGCCCTCGCCCACCCCGTGCCGCTCGTGCGCCGTCAGGCCGTCCGTGGGATCGAGCACTGCGGGGAGGCCGGCCGGTCCGCCGCCGTCCTGCTGCCGCTGCTCGGCGACCCGGACCAGGAGGTCGCCCGGCAAGCCCAGGACACCCTGATCCGCACCGGCGAGCACGTGATTCCGCTGCTCCGGCGCGTCCGGGAACGGGGGCCGGGCCGGCAGCGGGCGCGGGCGTTGCCTGTACTCGCCGAACTCGGTGGCGAACCGGCTCTGTCGCGCGCCGACACAGCCGCGATCGAGCGACTCATCCGCATCAAGCTCCCGGACGATCGGCCCGAACCGCTGTGGGCCTGCTGGAACTACTGGATGGCCGTCCCTGGCGGAGACCAGGCCGGGATCATGCGCACCCTCCGCCTGACCGACCCACGACCCGTGACCTTCGCACTCGGCAACGACATCGTCGACGCCGACGGTCACGGCTGCGACACGGACGAACACACCGGCTACGAACGGGTCTTCGTCACCCCGGAACTCGATGGCTGGACCCTCGTCCTCGGCGCCTGGTGCGACCCGCACGGTCAGGAGCGCCGCGAGGACGTGCTACGCCTGTGCACCGAGCTCAGTGCCCGCTACGGCCGGGCACAGGCGTACTACTACGGCGGCCAGGGCGACGGCTCCGCCTGGCTCGTGGCCGAGCACGGCACGGTGATCCGGCGTTACTGCGAAACCGGCGAGGCGGAGGACGAGTTGCTGACCCTCGGCGGGCCGCTGCCGTACGAACGAACACGCCGTACGGAACTGGCTCTGCACCCCGACTGGGACGCCGCGCAGGAGAGCGAGGACGACGAGGACGAGTGGCGCTGGACTGCTCACGAACTCGCCCCGGACATCGCCCGCTCCCTCGGCGCCGCAAGCCCTCTCGACCTCACTGCAGACACACCGTCACGCGGCACCGGCGTCATTGCCCTGACTCCGTACGGCGTCGCCCATGGCGTACCGGCGGGCGCCTACCGCATCTGAGTCACGGCGGCAAGGATCGCCGATGCTCCGTACTCGACAAGCAGCGGCGCAGCCTCGGCTCACTCAAGCAGCGCGCCGTCCTCCCCGACCTCACCACCCAGCAACGGCTCGACGATGCCAACGACGACGTGCACGGCCACTGGGCCGGATTCTGTCCGACGGCTCCAAGCCACCTCTGCCCGAGTTGTTCGGTCACTGCCGAGCTGCCCTCGATGTGCTCCCGCAACGGCACCCTTCCGGCCGGTGCTCGCTTCCCGTGCTCGGCCGCTCGTGGACCACCCCGAGGGGCTCTCCACGTCTCGGAGCCGACGGCGTGCCCATAGCGTGCCCTTAAGACCGGTAAACCACGGTCGACAGCGGTGCGAACCCGCACTCCCGGGCGCAGCACTGCAAGGTATACGCCCAGGTCAGAAGCCATCCAGCTCGCCAAGCGCCGTCGCTTCCCAAGCTGAGAGTGCGAGTTCGATTCTCGTCACCCGCTCCATGACAAAGGCCCCGGTCATCGACCCGGGCCTTTTCGCTGTCCGCGGTGATCAGTTGTCGCGTGCCAGATTCGTGCCAGAAGGCTCATCGGGCTTCGTCCTGGTGCAAGCGTCCCGAGCCCCCGGACTGTGGTGTCCGGCCCGGCGGCGACCTCCTCTTGCCGCTCGTCGTCGGAGTGCTGATGCCAGGTCCACGGGACGGCCGCGGCATGTCGGCGACTACGGTGCTTGTTCGCACGGCGGCCGGCGGGACGTCACGACGTGATGTCCACCAGGACCTTGCCGACGGCGCCGCTCTCCACCGCCCGGTGCGCGTCGGCGGTGCGGTCGAGCGGAAAGCGGACCAGTGGCAGGCCATGTTCCTCGCCGACCGGCAGGGCGCCGTCACGGACTGCGGCGGCGACGTCCTCCATGGCTGCGGCGAGCGCCTCCGGTCCGGCCGTGTAGAGCACCAGGAACTGGAAGCGCGCGTTCAGCACCATGTTCTGCAGCACGTCCATTTCGACCGGCCGGCCACCGTCGTTGGCGTAGGTCGAGACCGTGCCGCGTGTCCGCAGCACGGCCAGGTCCAGTGCGAGGTTCGCGCCCAGCGCCACCTCGGCGACCATGTCGACGCCGTCCGGGGCGATCTTGCGGATCTCGGCGGCCGGGTCGCCCTCGCGATAGTTGATCACGTGGTGAGCCCCGGCCGCGGTGGCCAGCCGGGCCTTCTCCAGGCTGCTGACCGTGCTGATCACGGTGGCGCCGGCCCTTCGAGCGAGCTGGGTCACCGCGTGCCTGACCGCCCCGGCCCCGCCCGCGGCGAGCACCACCCTGCCGTCGAGCGCCCCGGGCCGCAGACGGCGCGGCCCGTCCTCGGCGACGGTGAGCGCACGGTGCGCGGTGAGCGCGGGGACGCCGAGTGAGGCACCGACATCGAAGCCGGCCTCGTCGGGCAGCGGCACGGCCCGTTCAGCGGGCACGACGGTGAACTCGGCGGCGGTACCGGTGGGCCGCCCGGCGGCGGCCATGAACAACCAGACCCGCTGACCGACCCGGTTCTGGTCGATCCCCTCACCGACGGCGTCGATCGTGCCGGCACCGTCGAGGTGCGGGGTGACCTCGGAGAAGTGCTTGGGGAGGGCCGCGCCGGAACGGGCCTGCCAGTCGGTCGGGTTGACCCCGGACACGGCGACCCGGACGCGAACCTCGCCGGGGCCGGGCGCGGGCAGGTCACGGTCGACGAGCCGAAGAACGTCGGGGCCGCCGTTGTCGCGGTAAATGATGGCCTTCATGATCCGTCCTTGGAGCTGGTGAAGAAGGGGTTCCCGGCGCGGCCGGGAGGTCCGCCACGGGGGCCGGCGCGTGCTCGCGCCCCGGGTCTCGTCGGTTCCGGTCAGCCGATGGGGACCTCGCTGGAACGGGACTCGATGGCATCGAGGGTGGCGAGGGTCGCGGCGTCGAAGGTGATCTCGCCGGCCGCCATATTGGCCTCGAGGTGGGCGGCGTCGGCGGTGCCGGGGATCAGTAGCACATGTGGGGCGTGGTGCAGCAGCCAGGCGAGGCCGACCTGGGAGGCCGTGACGCCCAGGGACTCGGCCACGGCGTGCACCGCCGGCTCGTCGGTCGCCTTGGGCAGGCCCGGGAAGGCTCCACCGAGCGGGAAGAACGGCACCCAGGCGACGCCCTGGGCCGCGCACAGCCGCAGCATGTCCTCGTCGTCGCGGGAGACGAGACTGTAGGCGTTCTGCACGCAGACGATGTCCGCCGGCAGGGCACGGTGCAGGCCGTCGAGGGTGACGCTGCTCAGGCCGATCGCACCGATCTTGCCCTCGTCGCGCAGGGCGGTCATCACCGCGAGCTGGTCGTCGAGGTCGACGACCTGGTCGCCCTCGGGACGCAGGCCGGGGCCGGAGTCGAGACGGCGGAGGTTGACCACGGGGAGCTGGTCGACGCCGAGGCTGCGCAGGTTGTCCTCGACGCTGGCGCGCAGTTGCTCGGGCCGCTGTGCCAGACGCAACGGCCGGCGTCCGCCCGGGTCGGGGTCGGCGCCGACCTTCGTGACGACCAGGACGCCGTCCTCGGGGCGCAGCGCCTCGCGGATCACGGCGTTGGCGAAACCGAAGCCGTAGAACTCGGCGGTGTCCACATGGTCGACGCCCAGCTCGACCGCGCGGCGCAGCAGCGCGACGGCCTCGCCGCGACGGTCGTGCAGGCGCTCAAGCTGCAACGCGCCATAGCCGACGCGTAAGACGGTGCGGCCGGCAAGCAAAGCGGTCGGGGTGGTCATGACGCTGTCTCCTCGGTCGGTGATCGCAAGGCGGTGTACAGCAGTTCGGCCTGATAGAGCGCCATCACCCGGTGAGCGATCGGGGTGGCGCTCTCCCGGGCCTCGGCCGGCTCGTGGTGCTCGACCTTGACGAGCCAGGCGGTGACGCAGTCGTGCAGCATCGCGCGCATCCGGTCGGTCATGTCGACGACGATGTCGCGGATGGCCGGATTGGTGGTCGCCTCGCCCCAGGTCTGCACGCCTACCCGGGCCTCGGCCGGGTCGATCGCTGCGATCAGGCGGGCGAGCAGTTCGTCGGGGTCGGGCGGGGTGTCGCTCGCGGCGTGCTCGCCGAGGACCTTGGCGCGCTCGGCGAGCACTTCGCGGGCGGCTGCCTGGACCAGGTCGGCCTTGTTGCGGTAGTGGGCGTAGATCGAGCCGGCCGAGAGTCCGGACTCGGCGATGATGTCGGCGATCGAGGTCCGTTCCAGGCCGTTGCGGCCGAAGCAGCGGATGGCGGCCTCGGCGATCTGGGCGCGCCGGAGTTCCTTGCGCGCGTCGGTGAGCCGCGGCATCACACCCCCCACAAAAAGAATCCTGGTTCCCCTTGCGAGGAGACACTAACAGAATAGCTGTTCTTTTTGCGGTGAGGTGCGTCGCGTGCGAACAGGCCCGGTCGTGACGACCGAGCCTGTTCGCGACGGGTCAGAGCGCAGGCAGGGTGCGCTCGCAGGAGCGTGAAGTCGGCCTTCACGACCGCGTACGCCGGATCGTGAAGGCCGATTTCGTGCTGGGGACCGCATGCCCCGGTCGGCGTGGCGCGCCGCGTCTTCGCGGGGCCGGGGCTACTTGATGTAGACGAGGCCGTCGGTGGTGACGGTGGGACGGCCGCTGGTGCCGACCACGACGATCTTGATGGTGTGCTTGGCGCTGCTGGACCAGGTCTTGGTCCAGATCGCCTGCCGGTACAGGGTGGTGGAGGACTTCAGGTCGACGGTGGAGACCTTGGTGCCGTCGACGTAGATGTACGCCTGGCCGGAGCTGGCTGCCCGGGAGACGACCCAGGCGGCGGAGCGGCCGGTGAAGGTCCAGGTGAGGCCGGCGCCCTTGGAACCGCTGGAGTAGGACTGGCCGCCGAGGTAGCCGCTGGAGGAGCGGGAGGTCCAGCTGCCGGACTTCGTGGCGGCGGTCTCCTGCAGTAGCACCGGGGTGTACGAGGGCGAGGACGTGCGGTAGTTGCCGGCGTAGTCGTAGGCCCGCATCGACCAGATGGTGGCGGCGCCGGACTTGGCGGTGCGGTTGGAGGTGGTGGTGGTCGGGCCGAAGGCGGCGGTGGTGGGGGACAGCAGCTTCACCTCGCGCAGGGCCTTGTCGTCGGTGGCCTTCCAGCCGAGGGTGACGGGGATGGCGCTGGTGCTGACGGTGCCGGAGCGCAGGGAAAGCTTCGGGTTGGTCGTGAAGGTCGGCGCGGTCGTCTCCGCGACGACGGTCAGCGCGGCACTGGTCGCGGTCTTGCCGGACTGGTGCACGGCCCGCACGGCGACCGTGTGGCTGCCCAGGGCCAGGGTGACGCCGGCGGACGTGGCGGTGCCGGAGGTGGTGGCGACGCTCTTGCCGTCGACCAGCAGCTCGAACTTGGAGATCAACGACGCCGGTGTGGTGGCCGTCCAACGGACGGTGATGCCGCCCTTGGTGTAGTACGTCGAGCCCGAAAGGCCCGCGCCGTCGACCGAGCTGACCTTCAGTCCCTGCACCGGGCCGGATGCCCAGCTGCGGATGGTCGGCAGTTGGTCGTAGAGCAGACCGCCGGGGCACTGTGTGTTGTAGCCGTCCCGGTGGCCGGAGATCCGCTGGAAGGTGTATTTGCTGCCCGCGGTGAAGTCGGTGTTGAAGTAGTTGTGCTGGCTCGCGCCCGCCGTGAGCTGGGTGGTTCCGGCGGGATCGGCGCCGTACTGGCCGAGCTTCCAGGCCGCCAGGCGGGCGACTGATGCCAGCGTGGCGTTGGTGGCGCTGGTGGTGGTGTAGTCACCGAGCACCGCGACGCCTGCGGACTCCCGGTTCCAGCCGTAGGTGTGTGCGCCGAACACCGGAAGGTCGACGCCGCCCTTGCGGCCCTCGAAGATGGTGCCGCACTTGTCGACGAGGAAGTTGTAGCCGATGTCCTTCCAGCCGCTGACCTGGACGTGGTACGCGTAGATGCTCCGGATGATCGACGGCGAGTCGGCGCAGGAGTAGTCGTTGGCCCCGTCGGTGTGGTGGACGAAGACCGCCTTCACGTCCGCGTTGTACTCCGGCGCCTCGGGGCTGATCGACTCGTCGGCACCCCAGTCGGCGCGCGAGACGATCGGCGGTTCGGGCACGGTGGACGGCGGCGCCGAGGGCGGCGCGCTGGAGGACGTGCTCGGCGACGGCGACACGGAGTCCGTGGGGGACGCCGAGCCGGAGGGCGGGACGGAGTCCGTGGGGGACGCCGGCGCGGAGGGCGGGACGGAGTCGGTGGCCGCCGGCGTGGTGTCCGTCGCAGCCGGGGATGTGGTGGTCTGGCCGTCCGTCGGCATGACGGTGGTGCCGTCGGTGGGCGCGGCGGAGTCGGTGGGCGCGGATGCCGTGGCGCCGGGACTCTCATCGGCGACGAACGCGGCAGGCTCGGCCGCGGTGCCGCCGGCCTTGGTCTCGGCGTCGGTCACCACCCCCGGGTCGACCAGGTTGACCTCAAGGCCCTTGGGCAGAGCGGAGCTGCTGGTGCCGTTCTTGCGGATGACCTGCACCTGCATGCCGTCGGAGGGACCGACCCACAACGGCTCGGATGCTCCGCGCACTCCGACGCCGGGGTTCTCCAGCGGGTCGACGTTCAGTTCGAGGTCCTGCCAGGCGCTCCACTGGCCGGTCTTGAGGCTGCGGGTGCGTACCTGCGCCGTGCCGTCGAGCCGCTTGGCCGCCCCCGTCCAGGAGACGCCGAGCATCGAGAACTGCTCGGTGTCCGTGCGCGGCAGCTCCCGCTTGTCGCCTGTGCCGCCTTTCAGTGCGAGGTCGTACACCTTCGCCGGCCGCTTGGCCCGGCCGGCCGCGCCGGGATCGGAGGACGGGCTGGCGACGGCGTAGGTCACCACGCCCCCGCCTCCGAGGACCACCGCACCGAGCGTCAGCCACGCCCGTCGTTTCATGCTCAGCGGTCTGTACACATGCGACGTACGACGACCCACCACGTATCCACCCTTAGAAGGCCCGGAAAGGCCACAGAAAAAGGTCACATGAGGCACACCTGCCACACAGGCGGCCGCCCCCTACAGCGCACCGTGTCCGACGAACATCACGGGGCGACAGGCCTCGGTGATGCAGATCACTAGGATGGCGATGTGTCATGCGTGCCACGGATGGTGCGGGCCGTCGAGGTCCGTCCGAGTGAGGCGGGCGATCTGCTGATGCCTCCTGCCGTGGCCGATACTGTCGCGGTCAACGGCACTTGTGGCGGTGGCACTTGGAACCGGTTGCCGGGGCGCCCGGTGTGGGGGCGGCAGTGGTGGTCGTCCTCTTGCCGGTCTTGCCGCCCCGCTTGGCGGGGGCCGCGGACGGGGAGGGCGTGGGAGCGCCGGGCTCGTCGGTGCCGCGGCCGAGGGCGGCGGGCGCGGGGAAGGTGGCGTCGGGCAGGCCGGCGAGGGCGTCGCGCATGTACTGGGTCCAGATCTCGGTGGGGATGTCGCCGCCGAACACCTTCTGGAGGCCACCGACGCCTGCCAGGGACTGCAGCTGTGGGTGGTTCGAGTCCTCTCGGAAGAGGACGACAGAGGTGGCGAGTTGCGGGGTGTAGCCGATGAACCAGGCGGAACGGTAGTCGTCGGTGGTTCCGGTCTTGCCCGCCGCCGTCCGGCCGAGAGCCTGGGCCTTGGTGCCGGTGCCCCGGGCGATGACGCCCCGGAGCACGTCGGTCACGTTGCCGGCGACCGCCGCCGGCAGGGCTCGCACGGGGGCGGGGGCGGCGAAGCCGGCCAGTGCCGAGCCGTTGTGGGTCACCTTCGTCACCGAGTACGGGGTGGCCTGCATCCCGTCGGCAGCGAAAGTCGCGTACACGCCTGCCATTCGAATGGCGCTCGGTGTGGAGGTGCCGATGTAGAAGCCGGCGCTGGGGGCGGCGAGGCTGCCCGGGCGCAGGCCGAGAGTCTGTGCCGTCCTCGCCACGTTCCCGTAGCCGACGTCCTCTCCCAGTTGCACGTACGGCGTGTTGACCGACTGCTCCATGGCCTTGCGCAGAGAGATGTAGCCCCAGCGCCGGGGGGTGTCGTTGTGCTGGTGGAGGAGCCCGGTGGGGTCCTTGGGATCGGCGACATCGTCGCCCTGCTGGTCCTTGATCTCGATGCCGTCGTCACCGTTGAACTTGCCGGCCGGGGTGATCGGCTCCGGTGACTCGCCGGGTCGCAGTACCGCTCCGTGCTGGAGTGCGGCCGCGAGGACGATGGGCTTGAAGGTCGATCCCACCGGGACGCCGGAGGTGTCGGCGTTGTCCGAGTAGTGGGCGTGGTCGAAGCCGGGGCCGCCGTAGACGGCGAGGATCCTGCCGGTCGTGGGTTCCACCGAGGCGGCTCCGACCTGGACGTCCCGGTCGACCTGCCGGTGGGCGGGGTCGAGGCGTTGCCCCCGCACCGTGGCGACAGCCCTCGTCAGTTCCGCCGTCTTCTTCCTGTCGAAGGTGGTGTGGATCTGGTAGCCGCCCCGGCTCAGGCCGCTGTCGGTGATGGTCGGGTCGTGTGTCTCGGCATACGACCTGGCGAGTTGGACCAGATAGCCGGTCTCGCCCGTGAGCCCTGAACCGCGGGTCCACTTCCTGGGTGTGGGGAAACCGGCGGCCGCGTACCGTGCCCGCTGCCCGGGTGTCAGCTTGCCGGTCTTCACCATCCGGTCGAGCACCCAGGACCAGCGTGCTTCCGCCTTTGCCCTGGCCGCGGGATCGGAGTCCGCGTACTGGAAGAGACTCGGCTCGTTGACCGCCGCGGCGAGGAAGGCTCCCTGGCTCGCGTCGAGCCTCTCCACCGGGAGGCCGTAGTACATACGCGCCGCGGCCTGGATGCCGTTGGCCTGACGACCGAAGAAGCAGGTGTTCAGATACCCCTGGAGGATCTGCTCCTTGGTCATCCCGGCGCCGATCTTGGTGGAGATCAGCAGTTCCTTGAACTTGCGTGAGACCGTCTGCGACTGGTCCAGGTAGGTGTTCTTGACGAACTGCTGGGTGATCGTCGAGCCGGACTGGACGGAGCCGCCCGCGGCCATGTGGACGACGGCGCGGAGGATTCCCTGCGGGTCGATGCCCGGGTCGGTGTAGAAGGAGGCGTTCTCCGCGGCGATGAAGTCCCACCGCACGTCGGCGGGTACCTGCGAGAGGGTGACATTCTGCCGGTTGACGCTGCCGTCGGTCGCCAGGACCGTGCCGTCCGACCAGTAGTAGACGTTGTTCTGCAGCAGTGTCGTGGGATTGGGGTCGGGGATGGTGACCGTGGCGTAGGCATAGCCGACGGCCGCTGCCGTGCCGCCGAAGAAGAACAGGAAGAACGCCAGCAGTTGACGCACCGACGGCAGCCAGCGGCGCGGGCCCGTCCGGCCTCGGCGCGGGTAGTCGATCCAGCGTTTCTTCTGCGGCGCCTTTCTCCGGGCACGGCGTGGCACGTCCTGTCGGGGGGCCTGGTCACGACGTGCGACCCGGTGGCCCGTGGCGCGGTCACCTTCGGCACGCGTGCCGCCGACGGAGCGCTGCGGCGGTCGGCGCCGGTGTCCGCTCATGGGCTCTGATCACTGTCCTCTCAGTACGACTGCGGTGTCTTGGACGGTCCGGGCTGCCGGAGACCGGGGAAGGCGGAGGTCTGTGGAAGGCCGTCGTACGGTGCCGGCCGCGGGAGGGGGTCGTACGGCGCCTGCTGCGGGAGGGGGTCGTACGGCGCCTGCTGCGGAGAACCGGGATCCTGCGGAGGGAGGTCATTGCCGCGCGCCTCCGCGCCCACCGGGGCCTGCAGGCTGCCGTACCGCTCCATGCGCTGCCAGCGCAGCCGTGAGCCCGACACAGCGGTGAAGACGGACTGGATCACCACCAGGTACATCAGCTGCCGGTAGACGAACTGCTGCAGCGGCAGACTCCACAGCGGGCCGGGCCGTTCTCCGTCCAGGCGGAACGCGTACAGGCCCATCATGAGTTGCAGCAGCAGGAAGGCCAGCCACAGCCCGATGATCCGGACCGGGTCGAGAAAGAGCAGCCCGTACAGGGCGAAGATGTCCACGACGGGTGCGAGCAGTGGCAGCAGTACCTGGAAGAGCAGCAGATATCCCAGGCCCCGGCGGCCCAGCTTTCCGGCCGCACCGCGCTGCACCAGCGCGCCGCGGTGCTTCCACATCGCCTGCAGGGTGCCGTAGCACCAGCGGTAGCGCTGGCGCCACAGGGCGTTCAGTGACGCGGGGGCCTCGGTCCAGGCCTTCGCGCCCTCCTCGTACACCACACGCCAGCCGGCGCGGCACAGTGCCATGGTGAGGTCGGTGTCCTCGGCGAGGGTGACGTCGCTGACGCCGCCGAGGTCGAGCAGTGCCTGGCGGCGGAACGCGCCGACCGCTCCGGGTACGGTCGGCATGCATTCGGCGAGGTCGAACAGGCGGCGGTCGAGGTTGAACCCGACCACGTACTCGATGTGCTGCCAGCGCCCCAGCATGCCGCCACGGTTGACGACCTTGGCGTTGCCCGAGACGGCCCCCACGCGGGGATCGGCGAAGGGCTGCACGATCGTGCGGACGGTGTCGGGTTCGAAGACCGTGTCACCGTCGACCATGACCACCAGGTCGAAGGTGGCGGCGGCGAGTCCCGTGTTGAGTGCGGCGGGCTTTCCCGCGTTCGGCCGGCGGATCACCCGTACCGGCAGGCGGAGCGACTCCACCAGGTCGGCGGTGCCGTCGGTCGAACCGTCGTCCACCACGATGATCTCCACTGGATGGTCCGAGGCGAGCAGTGAGCGCACGGCCGCCTCGATCCCGGCGCTCTCGTTGTACGCGGGAACGATGACGCTGACCGGCTCGGTCACGGGCGGTCCCCAGGACCGGCTCCGGCGCCCGGTGCGCAGGCGCCGGTGCCGCCGGGCGGCGATCAGCACGACCACTGCGCGCAGCACACTGAGCGCCCCGGCCGCGTACATCAACACGCCCAACAGCCACACGACCCGGTCGCCGCCCTGCAGCACCTTGATGAGGGCCAGCCCCTGCAGATGGTCGCCGAGCCCGACGGGCCGGACGGGTGCGGTCATGCCGACCGCGTCGGAGACCGTCGCGAACTTGAAGCCCTGTGCCTTGAGCCGTGGCACCAGTGCACCCAGCGCGGCGACGGTCTGGGACCGGTCACCGCCGGCGTCGTGCATGAGCACGATCTGTCCGGCGTGGCCGTCGGGTGTCGCATTAGCGACGATGCGGTCCACGCCGGGACGCTGCCAGTCCTCGGCGTCCCGGGTGGAGAGCACCGTGACATAGCCTGCCGCGTCGGCCTGCTCGAGGACGGACCAGTCGGCATCGTCCAGCGCGTCGTTCTCCGAGGAGAACGGCGGCCTCAGCAGTGCGGTGGTGACCTCCGCGGCGCCGGCCACCGCCAGCTGCGTCTCGCGCAGCTCCAGGGACCGCTGCCAGGGAGCGAGCCGGGCCAGATCGGGATGGGTGAAGGTGTGGATGCCGATCTGATGGCCCTCGGCGACGATCCGGCGGACCAGCTCCGGGTGGGCGGCGACCTGGGTTCCGACGACGAAGAAGGTCGCGTGCACGTGGTTGCGACGCAGCACGTCCAGGATCCGTGGCGTCCAGACGGGGTCGGGGCCGTCGTCGAAGGTGAGGGCGATGGTGTGGGCCTTCACCTGGGCGGTGTGCGCAGAGGTGGCGGCGTCCGCGATCACGGGGCCGCCATGGATCACCTGGCTGGGCACAGCCTCGTTCCGCCCATGGGAGCCGGTCACGTGGTCCGATGCGATCCCGAACATGTGGTGGGTGTAGCCCTGCAGCAAGAGGGCCGTCGACAGGGTCACCGCGAGCACGCTCAGCAGCAGCCAGTGGGTTCGGGGCGTGGTCCGGCGGGTGCGGTTGCGGCGGCGAGCAGGAGCGTTGCGGCATCGGCGATCGGTCACGTCAGGGCCTTTGATCACTTCACGGGACGGTGGGACGAGCCGATGGCACGACCCTTGCGTGCAGGGGTGGAGACGGGGGCGGGAGCGGCGCTCGAGGTCGGGGACGTGATCCTGGTGGGCGCTGCGATGGGCCCGGACGTGGCCGCGGGAGCGGTGGAGGCGGCCGACCGGTCGGTGGGACCGGAGGTCTCCTGCACCACAGGGCCGGAGTTCCGCTGCCCTGCGGTGGGACTCGCGGTCCCTGTGGAGTGGCCCGTGCCGGGCAAGGCGTCGGGCGCGGTCGCCCGGGGCGTGGTCGGGTGCGTGGAGTCCGGCTGCGGGACGAACGGAGAACTGATGGTGGGTCCGCCCAGCATCGTGCTGATCAGCAGGGCGACGTAGCCGCCGGCGGGGATCACGAGCAGCCGGGCGGCGCGGAGTACGCGGCGCCGGCGTCGCCCCGAGGAGTCGACGAAGACGGGCCGCACCGACTCGTTCGCCGGAGTCTCCGGTTCCGGTACGGGGGCGCCGGTGTCGAACTCCGGGGGCGGCACGGTGAGGACGTCGCCGTGGGAAGAGCCCCACGCCGCCGTGGCGGGGTCCGGTCCGGCCACGTAGGGATGTGTTCCGGTGGCGTGGGGGTCCGTCCCCGTCGCATGGGTGCCGTACTCCGGGTGCGTCCACTGCGCGAGTTCCACCGAGTCCGAGGACCTCGTGCCCGTGTCGGTGCCGACGCTGCCGCCGTGCTCGTAGCCGTAGGCATACGCGTGCCCGGCACGGCCGTACGGATCCTCGCCGTACGCCCCGCCGCTTTCGTCCGTTCGCTGCACGAGTCGTGCCCCCTGTCCTTGGCCGACCGACGCGGTCGTCCGCATGGAAAGAGCGCACTCGGCCGGAAGTGTTACACCTCGGCCTCGCCGTACGGGCCTGCTCGACCGCAAGGAACGAGCCGGACGAAAGGTGAGCAATCATGACGACGGCTTGCCCGGGGCCCGCGTGCGGGAGAACGGCCGGCGTGGAGCAAGCGCACCGGTCGCCCTCGGCGAGGCGCGCACGCGGCGCCTGTGTCGGCCGCAGATTCCTGACCCGCGCCCTACGCGCGCCTCAGGTCGGCAGCCACTTCACCACCGCGTCCCCGCACTCGGCCGTCTGTGCGTAGAACGCCCTCAACTCCTGGTGCGCCACCGCGAACGCATGCCACGTCTCGGGCTCCGCGGTCACGCCGCCGTAGCGCGGGAGCAGTTCGGCGCGGGCGAAATCCCACAGCGCGTCGAAGTCGGCCATCGCCAGGAACCCGGCCACCCGGCGGGCCTGGGCCGCCGTCAGCACCAGGAACGGCGATTTGTGCCGGTCGGCGCGGAACACCGGCCGGCCACCGAGCACCACCTGGGTCTGAGGCCGGTCTTCGGCACGATGCGGGGGAGCCCCGGCGTAGATGCGTTCCTGGTCCAGATAACGCTTGTCCAGCTCCTCTTCACGGTGCCGACCGACCCGGCGTCGGACGGTCTCCGAGTCGTCCTCGAAGAGTCGTTCGAGCCAGGTCGTACTGTTGCGCAGTGCGGGGGGCGGCACCGCTCGCAGACGGAGGTACGTACTCATGCCAGAGGGAGCGCACGGGGACACCGAAGCATTACGCGGCCCGACGGACCCGCTTCGGGGGAAGACACCTCGACCGTCGTGCGCGCGGGGGTGGGGCGGTACCGCGCCGGTTGCCGGGAATCCCCCCGGAACCGCGTAACGGATCGACCGCCGACCTCGCTCTCTTCGTATGTGACGACAGATCAGGAGACGAGACCCCATGCGGCGGCCAGGCCCGTGCGGTGGGCGGCGGACACGGTGGCGACGATGCGGGAGGGGGCACGGCTGCGCCTCGACTACTCGGCATCCAGCCTGTGGCGCGTCGACCGGATGATCGACGACCTGCGGCGGGAGGACACACCCTACGCCGCCGTGGAGAGCGTGCTGCGCGGCTTCGGGGCGTATGCGGGTGAGGTGATCGTCCGTCAAACGGGCGCCGAGTGGTGGGAGGCGGACGGCCACCACTGGATCCGCACGGCCGAGGGACGGCTGTGGGATCCCATCGACGAGGCCCGCGACTGCTTCGCCGGACACGGCTCACTGCGGCTGCTGTGCCGCGACGCGACGGCGGGCACACCCGAACCCCGGGATCGGCGGCCGCGGTGAGGTCCGTGATCCGCGCCGGACCGCCCGCCACCGGCCCGATACGTGCGTGGGGCGGCCGGAACCGCGTGCAGTGGGCGGGGTTCCGGCCGGCGCCGTCCCTCTCCGTGCCGCTCACGGGGGAGTGAAGAACGGCACGGAGAGAGGTCCGGGGGGTGCGGCGCCGGCGTCCGGTGGGCGGGCGCCCTCGGCCTGCGCGGTACCGGACCCGGCACTCACCCGGCGAATGGCCGGCGCGAAATGTCACCCGACCGGGACAGTGCCGGTCGCGCCGCGTCTTGGGCACACCGGATCCACGGGGCTCCGAGGAGCCGTCAGGCGGCCCCGGACACCCCGGCACGGGCACGTGTCCCCGGCGCGGCGCGGCTCTCAGGAGCTCCCCGCGCCCGCCCTCGCGTCCTCGGCGGCCGGGTGGCGGTCGCCGGCGACGACGTGAAGGGGCGCCCAGGCGTTGTGACATTTCTGTGAGGACAGACGCTGGTCACCATGGGGCCGTCGATGCGACCGGAGCACGGCGGACGGCACGCACTCGCCATGAACCCGGTACGAACGAGGACAGTCTTGGGCCAGGTACGGCAACCCCGGCGTGTACAGGCGTACGACGGGGAATTGGGCGCGGCGGTCGCGCGGGCCCAGGACGGCGACGAGACCGCTTTCGCGGTCGCATACCGGATCGTGCAGCCGGGCCTGCTCGGCTATCTGCGCGGCCTGGTCGGCGACGACGCGGAGGACGTGGCCTCCGACACCTGGCTGGAGATCGCGCGTGATCTGGGCCGTTTCAAGGGGGACGGGGCCGGGTTCCGCGGCTGGACCTCGACCATCGCCCGGCACCGGGCGCTGGACCATCTGCGCCGCCAGCGCGTACGGCCCCGGACAGGAGGGACCGAACAGGACGTACTGGACCTGCCCAGCCGGCACAGCACCCATGAAGAGGCCCTGGAGTCCCTGTCCACCGAGCGGGCGCTGGAACTGGTCCGCGGACTGCCGCGGGACCAGGCCGAGGCCGTGCTCCTGCGGGTCGTCGTCGGCCTGGACGGTCCCGCCGCCGCACGCGTCCTCGGCAAGCGCCCGGGAGCGGTGCGCACTGCCGCCCACCGGGGCCTGAAACGCCTCGCCCGCCAGCTGGGCGTCGCCGGTGCATCGGACAAGGGTGTGACGAATGAGGCTTCCCCAACGCTGGGGGAGTCGAAATGAACGACGCCGGCAACAGTGACCGACCGACAGGCATCAGGCTCGGAACGCCGGACGAATCGAACCGGTCGAACAGGAACGGAAACGGACATGGGTGAACGGCTGGGCGGCGACGGAGTTCCTGGCCGTCGACGTGTGCACCCTGGCGGCGCCGCGTCCGACCCGTGGGAGGTGCATGACGCCGCCACGCTGGAGACGGAGCTGGGCGCCGTCCTGCTCGGAGGCCATCTCGACCCGGAGGCCGAGCAGCGGGCCCTGACCGCTTTCCGTGCCGCCCATGACGCAGGCGCGCACCGGGCGCGTACCCGGCGCCGGGACGACTGGCGGCCGCCCGCGCAGCGACGTGCCAGGCGTCCTGTGAAAATGACGCTCGGCGTGGTGTTCGCCAGCCTCACGCTGGGTGGGGTCGCGGTCGCGGCCATCGGTTCAGTCGGCTCGTCCACGGACGGTGACGGTGCCGGGCGGGGCACCGCGCACCCGTCGGCGGTCGCCCCGGACCAGCCGGGCGGCGAGGCCTCGTCGGCGCCCTCCGGTGTCCCCGGACCGACGGACGGCCCGGCCACCGCCCAGGACACCGAAGCCCACTGCCGCGCCTACGAGCAGGTCAAGGATCGCGGCAAAGCGCTCGACGCGCGGGCCTGGCAGCGGCTCGTCACGGCCGCCGGCGGGAAGGACAAGGTCGCCGCGTACTGCTCCGAGCAGTTGGCGCGGGCGACGGCCGCGCCGAGCAGTACCGCCGGCAACGGCAAAGCGGGGAGCGCCGGCGCCTCAGGCAACGGCACCTCCGGCAACAGCCCCGGCGGCACGGGCAACGCGGCCGGAAACGGCCAGGCAAGCGGCAAGAAGGGCGGCGGAAGGCACAAGTAGCCCCCGCCGTGCCCGTAGGGGCGGACAACCACGGTTACCAGCGGTGCGATCAGGTCTGCGCGGCGGCGTCGGCACAGCGTGTACACGCTGGTCTGCCGCCGGGCAGCCGGCAAGCGCCGCCACTTCCCGAGCCGAGAGTGCGAGTCGTCTCACGCCTCCGCCGCAGCCCCACGACCCCAGGTACGCGTTCCAGGCCGGGGGGGCATGTTCGAGTCGACCACGCGGACGTGCATGGACTCGATGACGACGGTTTCGTCCCCGGTGCCCTGGACGGTCAGCGCCACCCGCTGCCCGTCGGCGGCGATGGCGCCGTGCGCCTTCACCCAGCCCGGCACGTCCTGCCCCATCACCGGTGGCGAGACTTCGCCGGGAGGCCGGTTGATCAGGTACTTCCCCTCGCACTGCGGGTCGTCCCAGGCATAGGTGCGGGTGCTCACCGTGAGCGGGACCTCATCACTGTCCTGGGCACTCGTGTCAGTGCTGTGCACCGACGGCTTGGCGTCCGGCGTTCCGGGGGTCGGGGCCGGGGAGCGGCTCGGACGCGTACGGTGCCTTCTTCAACAGCGCTGCCACCGTCACCTACTGGCAGGACAACGCGGCGGACGCCCTGTCCTGGTAGCCACCCGGGCGTCCCAGCGGTCTCACGGCCCGGGCAGTCGGCCCAGCGGGTGACCATCAGGGCGTCCAGGGCGACGGCGGATCTTCCGGGTGTGCTGCCGGAGAGGATCCGCAACTGCACCTTGTGGGTCGTGATCGTGGTGCCGAGTGTGCGGGTGAACACCACTTGCCGGTAGGAGGTCTTCGCGGCGTAGGTGTTCACCGTACCGACCGTTCTTCCGTCCACCAATGCCGCTCCGCCGACCGCGTTCGCCGGTGCCACTGCGTGCGGGCCGGACGCGGAAAAAGAGGTGCGGCCGACCAGGGAGTCCCGCGCGGGCCGGGCCACCGGCTCCGGTCTTCGGCTGTCCGAGGAATTGTGCTCATCAGTTCGGGTGACCATCTGCGGCGCCTTCGCCCCTCGTACGCATGCCGCGCATGAACTGAGCCCTGGAACACGGTGAGGGCAGGCAGCCGGTCATCGGGACCGGCTGCCTGCCCTCGCACGGCGCCTGGCTGGCGCCGGAAGAGAAGGGACACCGGATGCGCGTACTGCGCGCCTTCGCGGGGAGCGCCCTCGCATCGCTCCTCCTGCTGATCGGCATCTCACCGGCAACGGCCCAAGCCGGTCATCCCCGTGCGGGGAACGCCGCATACTGCCCGACCACGCACCACAACCGCGGGTCCAACACCGCACCGCAAACGGCATACCAGCGCTACTACCTCGACGATTGGCGGCTGGGACCGAGATACCTCCCCCAGAGTGGCGCCTTCGGCAGCATGCTGCGGGGCTATCACCGTACGGACCACACCTCCGCGTACTGGTTCCTCGGGTGCTATTGGCAGACGGATCCCCAGACGGGGAAGTCGGGCTGGTGGTATCCCGACCACAACGGCTTCGTGCTGAGGAACGGCAAGCCGGTCGAGCATTCCGTGACGCTCCGCCAGGGCCAGTTGGTCGACCTCTTCGGCAGCGGTTTCGGCAACTTCCTCGCCCCCGCGGGCACGCCGTACGCCAAGCGCGCGATTCCGCCGAGCAATCTCGACACCTACGTCAAGGACTATCCGTACAGCTACCACCTCTACCGGGTCCTCAAGCCGTTCGCCGTCGAGGCCGGCCCGATCAGGCCCTGGTTCGGCCAGCCCGGCCTGGGTCTCCAATACGTGACGAAACCGTCGGTCGCGGACCTCGTCACGACGAAGTACCTGGACGCGTTGCCGGTAGCCTGACCTCACAGCGCCCGGGGTGGCCTCGGACTCACACGTCAGGGGCCACCTTGAACCGGGCGACGGGACGGACCTGATGGACAGCGCGGAACTCGTCGAAAGACTTCGCGAGGCGGACGTGCCCGAGGCGTTCTACGAGATCGCCGGTGTGCACGACGTGCCCGTCCAACCGGACGCCTACTACTTCCTGCGCCGTGCGGCGGATGCCTGGACCGTCGGCTTGCGCCAACGCTCCCAGGACAGTGTCGTGCGGCGCTTCGGCACCGAAGCCGAAGCCTGCGAGTACCTCTACGACACGCTCACGCGGGTGCCCCCTCCCCCTTCAGGGCCCGCGGAGCCCCTGGACAAGCTCCTCGCGAACGCCGAGGAGATCCAGCGACAGGCATGGGAGGACTTCGACGGTCGCCGTGGGGCGGCTGACGACGGTTGACCACAGGGCATCCATCGCGCACCGGGCTTCCCAGGCCGAGAGCGCGAGTTCGGTTCTCGTCACCCGCTCCTCCTCTTCTTGCAGCCCCAGGCCAGTCGCCTGGGGCTTTTGCATGGCCGGGCCATTTCAGGACAGTCAGGTCTCGTCATGAGAGTTCACTTGCATAAAGAGAGCCGACCTCCTAGATTCATGAGAGTCAGCTCTCACCACGCGATGGCAAGGACCTCAACATGACCACCCCCACCTCCCGCACCGTCGACCTGTCCGGCGGACCGTCCGTCACCATCCAGGAGTACGGCGAGAACACCGAGGGCACCGGCGTGCTGATGCTGCACGGCGGTGCCGGCCCACGCACGGTGGCCGGGATCTCCTCCGCACTGTCCGAGCACGTGTACGTCGTCACGCCGACCCACCCCGGCTTCGACGGCACTCCCCGCCCGGAGCGGTTCGACACCGTCGCCGACCTGGCCGTCGCGTACCTGGATCTGCTCGACACCCTGGACCTGAAGGGCGTCATGGTGGTCGGCAACTCCATCGGCGGCTGGATCGCCGCCGAGATGGCCCTGCGCGACAACCACGGCCGGATCGGCGCGCTGACCCTGCTGAACGCGGTGGGCATCCACGCCCACATGAAGGAGAACCGGGTCGTCGACCCGCGCACCCTGACCCCGGTCGACGTGAGCCAACTGTCCTTCGCCAACGCGCAGTTCCGCCCCGACTTCGCCTCGTTCAGCGATGCGCAGCGGGCCGCGGCCGCCGCCAACCAGAAGACCCTCGCCGTGTACGGGGGCGAGGGGTTCACGTACGACCCGAAGCTGCGCGGCCGACTGCACCGGGTGACCGTGCCGGTGCTGGTCGTCTGGGGCGAGGAGGACGGCATAGCGCCCCTGAAGTACGGGCGCGGCTACGCCGACTCGTTCCCCAACGGCCACTTCGCCCCGATCCCCGACGCCGGGCACTTCCCGCAGATCGAGCAGATGGGACGCACTCTCGGAGCGATCGGGGACTTCGTCAGCACGATCGTCAAGCCCGACGCGTCGGCCTGACCGCGTCGTACCCCTGCCCGTTCCGTTCCGCCCCGCTCGCCGTGATGCAACGTACGCACGGTCACCCCGGCGAGCGAGGAGACCTGCCCCACGGAGCAGCCCATGCATCTGCCCTTTCGTCCGACCTCAGCCTTGAGCCTGACGTAAGGGGAGGGTCAACCGGCTCGCGTCCGAGGGGTGCGCGTGGTGCCGGATCCCGTTTGCCGGGGGAGGCACCTGAAGCGTCGATACGGAGTTGGGGTGCTGCGAGTCGGATGGAGCCGCGTGGCCGCAACACAGGTGTGCAAACTGCCTGCTCGGGGCCCTGATGGCATGATCAGGACATGATTGGTGAACCTGCTCGGCCCGGAGCCAGGAAGTACGTCCTGTTCGACGTCGATGGCACGTTGATCGATGCCGTGGACAACCAGCGCCGGGTTTGGGGGGTGTGGGCGGAGCGATACGGACTCGACCCCGACGAGGTCTACCAAGTGGCCTTGCGGACAAGGCCGTTGGAGACCTTCGCGCAGGTCGTTCCGGACCGTGACCCGCAGGAGTGCCTGGCCGCACTGCATGAACTCAAGGACGAGGACGTCCGCTCCGGCGCGTATGCGGCCTTCGACGGTGCGTCCGAGCTGCTGGAGGCTCTGCCGCCGGAGGCTTGGGCACTGGTGACGTCGAATTACGAGCACCGGGTGCGCGGCCGCTTCGCCCGGACCGGCTTGCCGGTCCCGAGCCTCATCGTCGACGCCGCCTCCGTCGAGGAAGGCAAGCCCTCGCCCGTCCCTTATCTACTGGCCGCCGAGCGGCTCGGTGCCGAGCCGCAGGACTGTCTGGTCATCGAGGACGCACCCTCCGGTGTGCAGTCCGGGCTGCGTGCCGGGATGACGGTGTGGGGGGTCAACGCACCCGTTGCGGTGGACGGCGTACACCGCCACTACGGGAGCCTGCGGGAAGCGATCAACGACATCCTCGCCGTCACTTCCGGAACCCGTCCTCACGAGCCGAGGGGATCAGCGGCAGCGGGATGATCTCCCTGTGGCCGGCGTGATCACGGCGTCGGAGCGCCGCATCCGGACGCGCAGAGCGCTCGTACGCTTCGAGCCGTTGATCCTCTTGCGCGGATGAGTGTCGGCCCGCTATCCCAGTTCCGGGGGTGCGCTTTGACGGGAACGGGTTCGATGGGAACGGGTGGGTGGCGGGAGAGCCGACTCCTGCTGGTCGTGGCCGGGTCGGCGGTGTTGGCGACCGCTCCGGCTCTGTTGGGCACGTTCAAGATCACGAACCAATGGGCGGTCAGCGCCGCGGTCGCGGGTGCGGCCGTCCTGGTGGCGGTGGCCGCGGTGTGGCAGGAGCGCTACAAGCGCCGTGCAACAGCGGGACGAGCGGGCACTGAAGATCGAGAACGGCTGTCTGGTACTGCCCGACGGGCGGCTGCCGAAGGTGGCCCAGGCGGCTGATCCGCTCCGCCTGGGCGTGCATCCCGCCCCGGACGGCGTGGTCTCCCCGCCCGGGCACGCTGCTGCCACGACGGCGGAACGGGTTCCGGTGTAAGTGCCGCGCGACATCGACGAGGAGTTGCGCGAGCAGTTGGCGCGGGACGGATTCGTGCTGCTGGTGGGGGATTCCACCGCAGGGAAGTCCCGCGCGGCCTACGAGGCGATGCTCGCCACGCTTCCGGATCACGTGTTGATCGCACCGCAGGATCGTGCCGCGGTACCGGCGGCGCTGGCCCAAGCGGCCGACGAGCGGCAAGGCCGCTATCGAATCGCGGAGATCAGCTGGCGCCTGGTCTTCGACGACAGGTGCCGTGCGACCAGTCGGTGGTCCAGCAGCGGATCACCGTGCACAAGCCGGTACGCATTGATGTCGGCGGCACCACGGGGTCGACCGGGGTGATCGCCTGGCGGATCGACACCATCTGATCCGGGCCGTGCCAGAGCCGGCCGGTCTTCTCGCCCCGGCGCTGGGCGAAGACGAGTTCCTCCCCGAACTCGTTCATGAAGTAGCCGACGCAGTTCTTGTCGGTGACCTCGCCACCACACAGGCGGGCCAGGAACGGTTCGATCGCGGGCCGGGGGTCGTTCACGCGGCGGGCTCCTCGTCCGCGTCGGAGTCCCGCCGTGCCGACGAGAGGGCCGGCATCCGGGAGGCCGACTCCAGCAGTCAAAACCCTGCACGTTTCAAGGGCGATGCCACTTCTGGCGCTCCGGCCTTTCCGGGCGGGAAGACGGCCACTGGTCGAGTGTCTCGTCCGGCGCGAGCCGGGACAGCGCCTCCGTCAGGCGCTCGCAGGCCCCTTCGATCTCCCGGAGGGTGTGGTTCTGCTCGGTGATGACCGCCGAGAGCAGAAGGGCCGTCAGTGAAACGGTGCCGTTGAAGGCCTGCAGGATGACCATCTTGGCGAGGAGATCGCGACCGGAGAACGGACCCGTCCCGGCGGCACCCGCGTCGATCGCGATCACGGAAGCGATCAGCACACAGGGCGCGGCGCCCACCAGCTGGAAGCGGAAGGCCGCCCAGATCAGGAAGGGGACGACGAGAAAGAGAAGGTCGACCGAGCTGTGAGTGGCCACCACGCCGACCACGGCCGTGCCGCCCAGCAGCGCCACCGCCTCGACCCAGCGCAGGACAGGTACGCCGCGTGGCCATCGGACGGTGCGTACGGCCAGCAGGAACGGCGCGATGACCAGGACCCCCATCGCGTCGCCCGTCCACCACACCGACCAGGTCGGCCAGAAATCATGGGCCGCCAGCGCGCCGGAGGCCACCAGGACTCCGGTACCGAGCGTCGCGCTGATCAGCATCCCGCCCAAGGCCCCGAGGAAGACCAGAGCCAGAGCGTCCTGCAGCCGGTCGAGTGCGGCATGGAATCCCACACGCCGCAGGAGGAGGTAGGCGCAGACCGGGGCGAGCGTGTTGCCCACCGCGATGGCGAGCACGGGTAGGATCGACGGCCCGAGCATCACGTTCACCACGAACGCCCCGAGAGCGATTCCTGGCCACATGCGAAGGCCCCAGAGCATCAGGACGACGACAGCGACGCCGGTGGGCGGCCACAGCGGCGTGACCTGCCCTCTCACCAGTTGCTGCTGCAACCCGATCTTGGCACTGACGTAGTAGGCGGCTGCGACGGCAGCCACCTGGAGGCCCTTGACGGTGTACCGCCGGAGCCGCTCGTCGCGCGCCGCATCGCTCATGCTCGCCCACCCCGGCGGTCACAGCGGGCGAGGCGTACCCCGCCGGGGTCGCGGATGCCTCGCATGCCGTTCATCTTTCGCCCTGCCGCTGTTCCTGGAGGCCTCCGTAGCGAAGGACAAGGACCGCGGCGTCGTCGCTGTGGCCGGTGAGATCCGCCACCTTGATCACCTGTGCGGCCAGCTCTTCGGGGTCGGTGCGGCAGGCTCCGACGAGCAGGTCGGCCACCTGCTCGAGCCCCTCCTCGATCGGATAGCTGGGGCCTTCCACCACACCGTCGGTGAGCAGCACGAACGCGCCCACGCCAGTGAGCGGTCGGCGGGTCGACCGGTAGCTCTCGCCGGCTTGGATGCCGAGCGGCAGACCGCCGTCGTTCAGGACGATGTCGCAGCAGCCGTCGGCCGTGGCCCAGACGGCGGGGACGTGCCCGGCGCGGGCTTCGGCGAGCTCGCTCGTGGCCGGGTCGAAGCGCAGGAACGAACAGGTCACGAAAAGCCCGCAGTCCATGGCGACGAGCAGATCGTTGGTGCGCCGGAGCACCTCCGCCGGGTCCGTGGTGGCGGTGGCGACGGCGCGCAGGCAGGTGCGCACCTGCCCCATGAGAGCCGCGGCCTCGACATCGTGGCCCTGTACATCTCCGATCACGAATCCCACCGAGCCGTCCGGCATGAGGAAGCCGTCGTACCAGTCGCCGCCGATGTCCAGCCCGGCCCGCGCAGGTGCGTACCGTCCCGCCACCTGCAGGTATGGCAGGACCGGCAGCTCGGCGGCGAGGACCTGGCGCTGCAGCGCGGCAGCGAGTTCCACGCGGGCCTGCTGGACCTTGATCAAGTCCAGTATCCGGCCGGTGAGATCACCGAGCGTGTTCAGCAGCTCTGCGGTCCCACTGGACGAATCGGTGCGGCGGCGAGGCATGGCATCACATTTCAGGTTTTTTCGCATTTGCGCCATAGGTCACGAGTTCACGGTACCCCTGTTGGAGGCAGCTCATCCTGCTGGCGCACACGGCGCCGTCACTGCCACGACCAGCGAAAACAGAACCTGAGGGCCTCCGTGCCGCGTGACCGGCACCTACGCCGCGAGTGGCGCCGCCGGGGCTGATGAATCACCGGAGGCGACCGACCACACGGCCCTTCGCCGGTCGCACGGGGTCAGTTCGTGGCCGGGACCACGGGGCCGAAGGAGGCGGCGGCGATCTGCTGGACGTAGCGAATCTCGGTGCCGTCGAGGTTGGTCGGGTCGACGGAGTAGACGACCTTGCGGGAGAGGTCGCGGGTGGCGAACACGCCGCTGGTCCAGCCGGGGCGGGAGCCGGTCTTGCCCCAGACCACGACACCGTTGGAAGCCTTGACCCGCATGATGCCCATGGTCATGCAGGCACGGCCGGCGTCGGCCTCGGTGCGGCACTGGCTGCTGTGGAAGCTGGGGACGTCGGGGACGGTGAAGAGCTCGGCCTGCTGGGCCGGCGGGAGGAAGCGGCCGCGGAAGAGAGCGGTCATGAAACGGTCGAGGTCGGCGGGGGTGGAGATCATGCCGCCCTCGGCCCAGGGCCAGGGACTCTGTTCGGTGACGTCCACCGGGTGCGTGGTGCCGTCCGAGGACGTGACCGTCAGATAGCCGTGGGAGTGCGGGCCGGGCAGGCGCGGGTCGTCGGCGGCGGGGACGTAGGTGTCGTGCAGTCCGAGCGGCCGGGTGATCCGGGATCGCACCTCGTGGGCGAAGGTGTGCCCGGTGATCTTCTCGACCAGCAGGCCGGCGACGTAGTAGTTCATCCCGTTGTACTGCTGCGCGGTGCCCGGCGCGAACTCCATCGGCCGGCCTGCCATCAGGTCGACCACCTGCTGCGGGGTGAAGCTCTTGAGGCGGTTGGCGGCGAACCATTCGGGGCTGCCGTCGCCGAAGTCCGGGCTCGCGGCGCCGCGCGGCAGGCCGCTGGTGTGGTTGAGCAGCCGGCCGACCTCGACGGGCGGCAGGTCGGCGGGCAGGACGCCCGGAAGGTACTGCTGGACGGGCTTGTCCAGGTCGATCCGGTGCTCGGCGGCGAGCTGGAGGACGATGGTGGCGGTGAAGACCTTGGAGATGCTGCCGATCCGGATGTGCGCGTCGGTCGGGACACCCTGACCGGTCTCCAGGTCGCCCACGCCCGAGGTGCCCGACCAGTGGCCCGCGCTGCCGGTGATCCGCAGCAGCGCGCCGGTGACGTCCGCGTTCGGCAGGCCACCGATGGCCGCCCGGAGCTCGGCCGGGTCGAGCCCTGGCAGCGGCGCGCCGGTCGCGGCGGCGGTGGCGGGCGCCGGTGCCGGGGTGACGGCAGAGGCCGGCGCGGCCATCCCCGCGGCCAGGGCGACCAGCACGGCGCCGGACGCGGTCACGGTGGTCCAACGGGTAAGGGCGGCAGAGGAGTTCACGGTGAGGCTCTCCGGAGTGGTGGCGGTCGGACCGACGGTCGACCGGCCCGCCCACGAGTCTCTTGCGCCCGCCGGCCCAGCTCATCAGGGAACATCCCTGAGCAAACCCTGACCACACCCCGACAACCGACTGCGGGTCAGGTCAGCGCGAAGTGGCCCAGGTGATAGGTGGCGAAGTGCAGTTCCGGCCCTCGGGGGTACGGGGCGGCGGAGGCCCCGTCGCCCCGGCGTTTGTTGTCCTTCGCCCTCCCGGACGGGAGCAGCGAGAGGTACGTCTACGGGTACCGCCTCTACCGCAGCGCGGACACCCGCGACTTCGTGATGGACGTGAAGCCCGCCGAGGACCGGACAAGGAGACCGTGGCGGTTCTCAGTGGGAGAGGAGTTGCTGGCCGCCGTCGATGTCGTACGTGGCGCCGGTGAGCGCGCCGTTGCACATGATGTGCACGGCGAGAGCGGCGACATCGGCCGGGCCGACCACCCGTCGGATGGGAAGCCTCGTGCGCAGTTCCTCGCGCCGGGCATCGACCTGATCCCCCAGCAGTGAGGCCGACAGGGGTGTGTCGACGAACCCGGCGGCGATGAGATTCACCCGGACCGGCGCCATTTCGAGCGCCAGGTTGGCAACGAGGGCGGGCAGAGCCGCGGTGGCGGCCGACGCGATGGCCAGGCCGACACCGGGGCGTCGGCCGCCGGTGCCGCCGATGAACAACAGGGTGCCGCCGGCGCGGATCTTGTCACGGCTGTAGAGGGCGACCCCGAGTGTCATGCCGAGGCGCTCGTCGAACGCGCGGCGGGCGTCGGCGAGGTCCATGCTCTCCAACGGCATGTAGTAGGGGCCGCCGGCTGTGACCAGTACATGGTCGACCGGTCCGGGCAGGTCCTGGAAGAACTGCCGGAGGCGGTCGGTGTCGGTGGCGTCGAACGCTGCCGTGGCGACGGGGTCCAGCTCCAGCGCGGCCTGCCGCAGCCGTTCGGGGTTGCGGCCGACCAGGACCACCCGGCCGCCGTCCGCACGAACCTGGCGGGCGGTCTCGAGGCCGATTCCCGCGCTGGCGCCGATGACCACGACCGTCCGGTCGGCGAGGCCATGGCCGTGGTCGGGTTCGCTGCCCGTCATCTCTGCCTCCGGGTATCAGCCTGGTTCTCCTGTCATGGGCACGTGGTGTCAGCGGCCGGGGGCCCGCTTCCTCACCTCCTGGAGCACCCAGCCGTTGCCGTCCGGGTCGCTGAAGGTGGCGTAGGAGCCGTAGTCGGCGCGGTCGGGGTGCGGGCCGGGCACCCGCTCCGCCTCCCCGCCCTGGTAGGTGACCCCCTGGGCTCCATGGCCGTGCTGGAAGATCCCTCCGGCGTCGTGGAACACCTCGCTCATCTCGACGCCTCGGCCGCTCAGCTCCGCGTGGGCCTTCTCGATGTCCGGGACGATGAGGTAAAGGCCCCGGACCGAGCCGGGCTCGGCGGAGGTGACCCCCTTGCCGAAGATGATGGCGCATTCGGAGCCGGGCGGCGTGAACTGCACCACCCGGTAGTCGTCATTGGCGGCGTGGTCGGCGTCCATCCGGAATCCCGCCGCCTCGTAGAAACTTCTGGCACGGTCGACGTCGGAGACGGGCAAGACGATGACTTCGAGTTTCAGGTCCATGCGGAGGTCTTTCTTCTCGTCGTCGACGCACCGCCCACGCCGGCGTGCGGAACGGGGACTCAGTTTCCTGAAGGGCCGTCAACGGTGATGTGGAAGGTGAGGTTGCGCACCGTCTTCCCGGCGGGGACGGTGTGGACGTAGCCCCGAGCCGAACCGAAGGCGCCCGAACCGCCGGTGACGGCGATGTCGATGGAGGGGGCCGGCGGCAGGTGGAGCAGCGCCTGCGAGGTGATCTGCCCCTGCGGCAGAGCGAAGGTGCCCACGCACTGGAGCTCGCTCGGATCGAGGTGGACGTAGACACAGACCACGCTGTGGTCGCCGATCTTCCGGCCGTCGCGGTACAGGTCCTCGGCGATGACGAGCTGGTCACCCCGGCCGATCCCCTTCTTGCCCAGGTCGAGGGATTCGGACTGGGTCTGTTTGGCGACCAACTGGAACGTTTCCGTGCGTTGTTGGGTGTTCGGCAGACTGTGCGGGGTCGATGTCGCGGCCGACACCGGCGGGGCGACGACGAGGACGGCGGCCAGGCCCGCGACCGCGCTCAGGCAGCGCTGACTGATCCTGCGCATGGTGGGACTCCCACAGGGGGCGGAGATGTGCCCTTCACTCCCAACGTACCGGTTTGTACGGACCCTCGCGCGACGTCGCCCACAGTGTCGCGCGCGGCTGGGCGGCGTTCGCTACATGGCTCGCCAGCCGGGTTCGAGGCGGTCGAGGAGGACACGGAAAGCCGCGTCGGCCCGGTCCCAGTCGCCGTCGGCCAGGGCTCCGACGACCAGACCGGCGCACGCGTCGACCAGGAGGACCGCCTCCGTGCGGGCTCGTGCCTCAGGCAGGCCCATCTCACGGAAGGCGGAGGTGAACAGGCCCTTCCACTCGGCGAACGTGTCGCGCATGACGGGTCCGTACCGGTCGGGACGGAGCAGACCGGTGACCATGATCTCGAGATAGAGGGGGAGCGCGGCACGCAGGCCGGGGGCGCTCAACCGCTGCCAGACCTCCTCCACGAAGCCGCGGAGCCACGCCAGGTCCCTGTCGGCGTCAACGGCACCGAGCAGACTCCGGGCACGCAGGAGCGGTCGCCGCTCGTCCAGGGCGAGCGCCTCGGAGACCATGCGTTCCTTGGTGCCGAAGTAGTACAGGAGCATGCGGTCGCTGGTGCCCAAGGCCCGGGCCAGCGGGCGCAGGGACAGGTCCGCCAAGCCGTTGCGGATCATGTACTCGCGAACCTGGTCCAGCAGGTCGCGTCGTTTGGCCGGGTCGGGCGGGCGCGGCATGGGGGCTCCCAGTGCGGTCGGGTCGGCGGTTGCCGTTGCGCGGGGCGGAGCGGAGCGGAGCGGGGCGGAGCGGGGCGGAGCGGGGCGGAGCGGAGCGAGGCTGGGGCGGGGCTGGGGCGGAGCGGGGCGGGGCGAGGCGGGGCGGGGCGGGGCGGGGCGGATTCAGTATGTCCGATTTATTGCCTTCATCGAGGTATTTACTGTAGCGCCCGCTACGCGTATATTTGGGGATGTAGCGAGTGCTACGCGAATGCGAGGCCCGGCATGCCCTGCCCGGTCAGCGACGCACTTCCCGCCGCCGCGGCAACCCCGGCCGCCGACGCTTCAGAAGGGACTGATCCTCCATGGCCTTCCAGGCCATCGGCCTCACCGCGACCTCGCGCCTGGGATTCGTTGCCCGGCTTTGCCGCCGCCGACAGGAAGAGTCGGGGCGGAAGGCCGCAGTCACCTCGTGGTTCGCCCGGCACCAGGCCCTCTGGGCGCGCACACTGGCACCCGTACGCCCCTTCGACGCGCCTCGCGGCCGTGCCACCGACTGGGACGCCTCCTGGCCCCTGCCGCGGGAACTGACCTCGGTCCGCCAGGGCCGACGCCTGGTGACCGGGCAACTGGGTGACTGGGGCTTGCAGGACCTGACCGACACGGCCGAGCTCCTGGTCAGCGAACTGGTCACCAACGCCCTGCGCCACACACGCGGCCCGCTGCGGCTCAACCTGCAGATGCGCGACTCCCGCCTGCGGTGCGAGGTCGAGGACACCGACCCCACCGGGCCCGTACGGCGTGTCGTCGACGCCGACGCCGAAAGCGGGCGCGGCATCGACCTGCTCGATCTGCTCGCCGAGGCCTGGGGCAGCACCAGTACGGCCACCGGCAAGACCATGTGGTTCCAACTGCCGGTGAACGCATCCTCGCCGCAGGAGTCACCCGCCTCCGACTGAGCCGGTGCGCGCGCCGACCGCCGATCAGGCGGTCGCGACCGCCCGCGGTTCCCTCTTACGGGCGCGGTAGGCCGCGGCCTTGATCTTGTTGCCGCAGGACTCCATGCCGCACCACTGCCGACGCATGCCTCGCGAGCGGTCGACATAGACCCGGGTGCACTCCGGGTTGCCGCACTCCTTGAGCAGCGGCACATCCGGTCCGCCCAGCAGCTCGACGGCGAGCCGCGCCACGGTCGACAGCGCTTCCTCCGGGGTCGCCGCCGTCCACCGGCCCGCCGGGGTGAGCTGCGGTGTCGCCGCGGGCTTGCGGGCCGCGGCGTTCAGCACGGCCAGGGTCTCGTCGTCGTACGCGTCACCCAGCCGGCGGGCGGTGACCAGCGCGTAGACGGCCTCCCGCACGGCCGTCGCCCGCCCGACGTCGGAGTCCTGGCTCCCGGCGACGGAGTCGACGACTCCGGACTCCAGGTACCAGGCGTCCAGGCGGTCCGGCGAGGCGAGCATCTCGAACCGTAGCGAGCGGCGAGCGCGGAGTGTCGCGGCGAAGTCGAGTGCCGGGTTCCCGCAGACGAAGACGTGATCCAGATCCACATCACCATCTTGACAGGTGATGCGCGAGGCCGGAACATCTGGACACCATCACCAGTTGAACAGGTGACTGACCGATGTCACCGACTGCGGTGCTCATACCGAAGTGCTCATACCGAAGCGAGGTACGCGAGATGACACAGGCGGAGCGGACGGAGAAGGCCCCCGACGCCGCGGAGGCGGCACGCCGGGCGCGGTTCGGCGCGCTGCCGGAGCGTATTCGGCTCGAGGACACGGTCGAGGAGCGGCCCGCCACGGTGCCCGACCCGGCGCGGGACGCGTACAGCGCGGACGACTGGCTCGTCCGCAACTGCCTGTGAACAGAAAGGAGTCCGGGATGACGACGAGAACACCACAGGTCCTCAGAGCCCTCACAGCGGTCGTGGCGGTGCTCGTGATCGGCTTCGGCTGTTTCACGCAGGTCTTCTGACAGCGCTAGGTTCCCCATGTTCCCCCGGGCGCCGCGTGGCCGGTGATCCGTTACGCTGACCGCCGCTGACCTCAGGGGGAGACATGTTCGGCAAGCGGCTGCTGGTGGCCGGAGCGACCGCGGTTCTCATAGCCGGGCTGGGCGCGTGCGGCGGCGGTGGCGGGGGCGGCTCGCGCGGCGTGGACCCGGAAGCCGTGACCGACGTCGGTCAGAGCAGTGCGGGCACCGGCCAGGAGGCCCCGCCGAGCCCGGACACCGTCTCCGGGCTCCGGGACTCGGTCCGCCACCTCGCCGCGAAGACCACCAGGGCCACCCGCCCGCACCTGGTCAGGAAGTGCACCTCCGCCACCAGGCAGGTCAGGCACACCCAGCGCACGGGCACGGGCACGCACCGGACGACCCGCACCTGGTACACCACAGAGCGGTACCAGAGCTGCAAGAAGGTCCGCAGCGGCACCGAGACGTACACCCGAACCGTTCGGCCGCAGCGGTGGTGCGTGAGCCTGGACAACGTCGACGGCGACACCGCCAGGGACGACGTCTGGTACCAGGTCACCCCGGCCACCTACGGCAAAGCCCGCGAGGCGGACGAGCACGCCCGCATGGAGTTCACCCCGGCCGGCACCGGCTGCTGAACGACACTCACCGCGCGACTCTCCCGGGGAACAGCCCGGTTCCGAGAGCCGCTGCGGCATGTTTTGAACAGTTAACTGTAAAGAACCTTGACAGACAATTGGTCTAGTCCAACCATGGTCCCTGTTCGCCCTTGGTCATGGAGAGCTCTCCGGCGTGTACCGACCGGTGGACATCGCACGCACCTTTCCGGATTCCCGCTGCCCCACCTGCTCTTCCTTACACCATGGGAGCCTCAATGAGACGATCTGGGCCATTCCGCGCGCTGCTGTCCGGCGCCACCGCGACCGCTCTCGCAGCCGGGCTGGTCGCGCTCGGCGGAGGCGGGGCGCTCGCCGCGGAGCGGGCGCCCGCGCATGTCGCGCGGCACATGCCCGCGCATGTCGCGGCGCCGTACTTCGAGGCGTGGACGGGCGAGAGCCCCGCCGCGCTCGCCGCCGAGTCGGGCAACAAGTACCTCACGATGGCCTTTCTCCAGACGGCCGCGGCGGGCTCGTGCACCGCGTACTGGAACGGCGCCTCCACCCAGCCGATCGCCAAGGCGACCTTCGGCAGGGACATCGCCACGATCCAGGCGCGCGGCGGCAACGTCATCCCGTCCTTCGGCGGCTACAGCGCCGACACCACCGGCACCGAACTGGCCGACAGCTGCACCGATGTCGACTCCATCGCCTCGGTCTACGAAAGCCTCGTCAAGACCTATGGCGTCACCCGGATCGACCTCGACATAGAGGCCGACTCCATCAACAACACCGCCGGGATCGACCGCCGCAACAAGGCCATCGCCAAGGTGGAGCGCTGGGCCGAACGGACCGGCCGCAGCGTGCAGTTCTCCTACACCCTGCCGACCACCGCCACCGGCCTCGCACCCAACGGCGTGGCGCTGCTGAAGAACGCCGTCGACAACGGCGCGCGCGTGGACGTCGTCAACATCATGACGTTCGACTACTGGGACGGCGCCACCCACGACATGGCGGCCGACACCAGGACCGCCGCCTCCGGGCTGCACGGCCAACTCGCCGCGCTCTACCCGAAGAAGAACCCGGCGAAGCTCTGGCACATGATCGGCGTCACCGAGATGCCCGGCATCGACGACTTCGGCCCGGAGGAGACCTTCACCCCGCAGGACGCGGTGAAGGTGGAGAACTGGGCGGTCGCCAAGGGCATCGACACGCTCTCCTTCTGGGCCCTCCAGCGCGACAACGGCGGTTGCGTGGGCACGGCCGGCGCCAACTCCTGTTCCGGCATCGCCCAGGACACCTGGTCCTTCAGCCACATCTTCGAGCCGTTCACGCGCGGCGTCGGTATCGGCATCGACTAGGCCCTGTCGTCAAATTCCCGTCTGCCCTGCGACGCCATGCACGCACTCTCACCGCACCAGGCACAGACCCAAGTACGTCCAGTACGAGGGCCTGTGC
>NZ_JBEYFS010000013.1:0-86371 GCF_040634475.1 Streptomyces sp. NPDC007095 | reverse complement strand
GATCGCCGGCGACGCCGCCGACGACAACGTCCTCGCCTTCCTCCGCCACGACACCGACGGCACCCCCCTGCTCGCCGTCTCCCACTTCTCCCCCGTCGTCCGCCACGACTACCGCCTCGGCATCCCCGAAGACATCCCCGCCTGGCACGAAGTCCTCAACACCGACGCCGCCCGCTACGGCGGCAGCGACGTCCACAACCCCCACCTCCAGACCCACGACGGGGGCCTGCGACTGACGCTCCCTCCCCTGGCCACCATCTGGCTCCGCCCCGCCTGAGGGCGTTCGGGGGCGCAGGGAACTGCGCGACCGACCCACACCGCCCGCGCAAAGAACACACACCCCGGGGGCCTGGGGGGGCGGAGCCCCCTGGGATGGGACGGGTAGGGGCGGCGGGGGCGAAGGAACCGGTCAGGGAGACGCCGGCTTGCCCGCCGTGCCGATCCAGGTGTGGAACAACGCGTCGAGATCCTTCCCGGACAACCGCTCGGAGAGGTGAACGAACTGGGCGGTGGTGCCGTGTCCGCCACGGTGCTCCGTCGCCCAGGTCCGCAGGATGCGGAAGAACACCCCGTCCCCCACAGCCGTACGCAGCTTCTGCAGAGCCATCGCACCCCGTGCGTACACGGGCGTGTCGAAGATGTGCGCCCCGCTCCCGGGGTTCGCCGGCGGAAACGCCCACAGACCACTGCCGGCAGGACTGGCGTACAGGGAGTCGAACGTCTGCTGCGCCGTCTTCCCACCGTGCTGCTCGGCGTACAGCCACTCGGCATACGTCGCGAAGCCCTCGTTGAGCCAGATGTCCTTCCACGCGGTGAGGCTGACGGAGTCCCCGAACCACTGGTGCGCGCTTTCGTGGACGAGGGTGCTCAGGTCGGGCGCGGAGTCGTAGACGGGACGCGTCTGGGTCTCCAGCGCGTATCCGACCTGCGGAGCCCGGTCGACGATGGACCCGGCGGCCCGGAAGGGGTAGGGCCCGAAAATACCGCTCTCCCACGCCAGCACGGACGGCAGCTTCTTCAGTACGGGCGCCGCGGCGCTCGCCTCACGCGGGTCGACGGCGTTGTAGACCTTGAGTCCGTCGCGGGTGGTGTACTGCTCGACCTTGAACTTCCCGACCGTCGCCGTGGCGAGGTAGGCCGCCATCGGCTCGGACTGCCGCCAGCGGAACGTCGTACGGCCGTGGCTGGTCGACTGTCCGCGGAGTATTCCGTTGGCCACGGCGGTGTGTCCCTTGGGGACGGTGATGGTGAAGTCGTAGGAGGCCTTGTCCTTGGGGTGGCTGTTGGCGGGGAACCACGTCATGGCACCCTGCGGTTCGCCGGCCACGAACGCGCCGTCGTCGGTGGGGATCCACCCGTCCAGGGAGCCGTCCGGGTCGGTGGCCGGCTCGGGCGTGCCCGAGTAGGTGACGGTGACTCGGAACTCCTGGTTCCGCCGGAGGGAGTGACGGGGGGTGACCACCAGTTCCTGGCCGTCACGGCGGTAGGACGCCTTGGCGTGGTCGACGGTGACGCCGGTGACCTTCAGTCCTTTGAAGTCGAGGTCGAAGCGGGTCAGTCGCTGGGTGGCCCGGGCGGTGATGACCGCCTTGCCGTCGAGGTGGCGGCTCTGGGGGTCGTAGCCGAGGGTCAGGTCGTAGTGCCGGACGTCGTAGCCGCCGTTGCCCGAGAGCGGGAAGTACGGGTCCCCCGCACCGGACGAGCCCACCGTGCCGGCCGCCGCCGGGCCCGCCGCGACGAGCAGGGCCGCGACGGCGACGGGAACCGCGGCGACAACTGCCTCTCTGCGAAGGACGGTTGTGCGTCTGGTGGTCTGATGCGGACGTGGCGTCACGTTGGCTCCTCCGGTGCGACGGTGATCAGGTGATCACGTCATCGCGTGATCACTGGCGCACAGCCTATGAGCCCCGTGGGCCGGTGACCCTCATCATCTGGTCAAGTCGCGCTCGGGGGCGATGCACACGTACCGACGTACAGGAGGGACCCGTCAGGCAGAACGGGAAGGACCCGTCAGGAAGTAAGGGCCGTGCCCGGATCAGCGGGCCAGGCGGCCCAGCAGGGACGAGGCGGACAGGATGCCGAGGGCGGCGGCCAGGACGAGGACCCCGTAGTCGAGGGCCAGGTGGGCGTGCGTGCCGAGCAGCAGGCCGCGCAGCGCGTCCACCTGGTAGCTCAGCGGGTTGACCTTGCTGATGGCCTGGAGCCAGCCGGGCATGACCGCGACCGGATAGAGGGCGTTGGAGCCGAAGAACAGCGGCATCGTGATGGCCTGGCCGATGCCCATCAGCCGGTCCCTGGTGAGCACGATGCCCGCGATGGTCATCGAGAGACAGGAGAAGAAGGCGGAGCCCAGGACGACGGCCACGGCCACGCCCAGCAGACGGAGCGGGTTCCAGGTCATCGCCACCCCGAGCAGCGCCGCGATGACGACGACCACCACCGCCTGGATCAGCGCCTTGACTCCGGCGGCGAAGGCCTTGCCGGTGATGAGCGCCGAGCGCGGGGTCGGTGTGACGAGCAGTTTGGTGAGGATCCCGGCGTCCCGCTCCCAGATGATCATGATGCCGTAGAAGATGGCGATGAACATCGCGGACTGGGCGATGATGCCGGGCGCCAGATAGTCGAGATAGGGGATGCCGCCGGTGGGTATCGCCTTGATCCGGGTGAAGGTCTCGCCGAAGATCAGCAGCCAGAGCGCCGGCTGGACCGCCCTGGTGTACAGCTCGGTGCGGTCGTGGCGCAGCTTCTGCAGCTCGACCGCGCACATCGCGCCGACCCGGGCGGGCAGCACTCGCCAGCCGGTACGGGCCCGTGGTGGGACGACGAGCAGGTCGAGGCCGCCCGGATGGATGCGCTCAGCCGACACGGGACGCTGTGCGACGGGTGCTTCGGACATCGCTGAAGTCTCCTGACTGTTCGTCGAGGCCGCTGCCGGCGATATCGCGGAAGACGTCCTCCAGCGTGGGCAGTTCACCGTTCTTCCCGGCGCCGCGCCGCGCGCCGAGGCCCCTGCGCAGCTCGTCGGGGGTGCCGAGGGCACGGACTCGGCCGCGGTGCATCAGTGCGACCCGGTCGCAGTACTGGTCGGCCTCGTCCATGTAGTGGGTCGTCACGAGGACGGTCATTCCGGTGGCGGCGCGTACGGCGTTGATGTGTTCCCACACGCTCGTACGGGCGATCGGGTCGAGGCCGATGGTCGGCTCGTCGAGGATCAGCAGCCGGGGTGCGCTCACCAGTGCCTGGGCGAGTTCGAGGCGGCGGACCATGCCACCGGAGTACGTCTTGGCGAGCCGGTCGGCCGCGTCGCTGAGGTCGACCGCCGTGAGCGCCTGCTCGACGCGTGCCGCGCGCTCCTTGCGGGGGACGTCGAAGACGCGGGCGAACAGGGCCACGTTCTCCCGGCCGGTGAGCCCGGCGTCGGCGGACAGCTGCTGCGGTACGTAGCCCAGCAGGCGGCGTACCGCCATGCGTTCGCGGGTGGCGTCGTGCCCGAAGACGCGGACCATGCCGGTGGGGACCGGCAGGAGTGTGGTGATGCAGCGGATCGCGGTGGTCTTGCCCGCGCCGTTGGGCCCGAGCAGTCCGAACACCTCTCCGTCGTGGACGGAGAGGTCGAGCCCGTCGACCGCGGTGGTCTCGCCGAAGGCGTAGACGAGCCCGGCGCAGCTGACGGCCTCCGTCCCGGCATCCGCCACCGCCACTGTCTCCTCGGCGGGGTCTCCCCCGCCCGTCGAGTTCCGCGTCATGTCTCTCCGGCCTCCTCGTGCAGGTTCACCGCCAACTTGCGGAGGGCCGGAAGGGCAGCCTCCAGGGCCGCGCGGTCGGCCTCGTCGAGACGGGCAACCTGACGGCGTACGAGAGCCGCGCGCCGCTCGCGCCAGTCGCGCAGCCGTGCGTCCGCCGCCGGTGTGGGCAGCAGGCGTGCCGCCCGCCGGTCGGCCGGGTCCGTCTCACGGTTCAGATAGCCGTCCCGCGCCAGTTGGTTGACCAGCGTCGAGACCGAATTGCCCGCCAGGTAGAGCTCCTTGGCGGCTTCCGACACACGGATGCCGGGGCGGGCCACGACCAGCCGCAGCAGCTCGACCTCGGCGCCGCGCAGCCGCGGCGCGGTCATGCCGCTGCGCAGTCGCCGCCGGATCAGTCGCTGCACTCCGGCCAAGGCGTCTGCCAGTGCCTCGGGAAAGCTCTCGGACTCCACGTTCCGAAAATAGCTCTGTATCAGAGGTAATGAGGGAAAGGGAGGGTCAAGAACCGCCCACCGGCAGGCACGCCCGCCGGGACACGGCGCACCACACCCCCTGGTGGAGACCCCAGCCCGCGTGATGGAGTCTCCCCAGCCCACTCGGGGCGCCAGTAGCGCCAGTAGCGCCAGTAGCGCCAGTAGCGCCAGTAGAAGGAGACCTCCGTGACCGCGATCGAGACCGATGCCGCGCCGCCGTGGCCCCATCCCCCGGTGAAGGTCGGACTGGTCGGTGCCGGGCCCTGGGCACGGGCCGTGCACGCGCGCGTGCTTGCTGCCGGGCCCGAGACACAGCTGACCTCGGTGTGGGCGCGGCGCGCCGAGGCGGCCCGGGAGACGGCCGAACCCCACGGGGCCGCCGCGGTCACACGTTTCGAGGAGCTGCTCGACGGCTGCGAGGCGGTCGCGTTCGCCGTTCCGCCCGCGGTACAGGCGGAACTCGCTCCGCTGGCCGCGAAGGCGGGCAAGGCACTGCTCCTGGAGAAGCCGCTCGGTGTCGATCTGGCGTCGGCGCGGCGCCTCGCCGACGCCGTCGACGAGGCCGGGGTCGTCTCCCAGCTCGTCCTGACCAACCGCTACCACCCGGCCACCCGGGAGTTCCTGGGCAGAGCGCGGGAGCTGGAGATCACCGGGGCTCGTTCGTGTCTTCTGCACGGGGCGTTCCTGGGCGGCGAGTTCGCCACCACCTGGCGGCTCGAGCACGGGGCCCTGCTCGACCTGGGTCCCCATCTTCTGGATCTCCTGGACGCCGCCGTCGGACCGATCGTCCGGGTCCGCGGCACCGGTGACCCCCGCCGCTGGATCGAGCTGACCTGCGAGCACGCCAATGGTGTCGTCAGTCAGGCCTCACTGTCCGGATCGGTTCACGTCGGGCACGGCAACACGCGTATCGAACTCTTCGGTCCGCAGGCCCCGCTGGTGTACGACGCCACCGAACTCGACCACGAGGAGACCTGGCCGGTGCTGCGCCGGGACTTCGCCACGGCCGTGCGCACCGGGGTGTCCGGCGAACTCGACGTCCATCGGGGACTTCACCTCCAGACGCTGATGGCACAGGCATCGCAGAGCTGACGCCAGGGCCGCAACCGCCCGGGCGCTCCAGGCACAGCGGGGAAGGTCACGTGTAGCGCCGCAGCGCCGGCGCCGTGACGGCCAGGATCGCCATGGCGACGACCACCAGCAGTCCGCCGCCCGCGACGGCGGTGCGGGCGCCCAGGAGGGAGCCGGCCGTTCCGTGCAGGACGTCGGCCAGCCGCGGGCCGCCCGCGACCACCACGGTGAACACGCCCTGCATCCGGCCGCGCATCTCGTCCGTGGCGGCCGACAGCAGGATCGCGCCGCGGAAGACCATGGAGACCATGTCGGCGACCCCGGCGGCGGCGAGGAACGCCACTGCCACCCAGAGGCTGGTGCTCAGGCCGAAGCCGGTGATCGCCGCTCCCCAGGCCATCACCGCGGCGATCACCATGAGCCCGTGCCGACGGGCCCGGGAGAACGTGCCCGACATCAGTCCGCCGATCACCGCGCCGATCGGGATCGCCGCGAACAGCAGGCCGAGCGCGAGCCCTTCCCCGTAGGGCGCGTAGGTCTCGGCGGCCAGCTGCGGGAACAGGGCCCGGGGCATGCCGAGGACCATGGCGATGATGTCGGCGAGGAAGGACAGCAGCAGCACCTTGTGCAGCGCGATGTAGCGGAAGCCGGCGGCGACTTCGCGCCAGCCCGCTCGTTTGGCCGCAGAGCCCGTCAGGGGCGGCAGTGCGGGCAGCCGCATCACCGCCCACACGGTGACGCACAGCGCCAGGGCGTCGAGCAGATAGAGCTCGCCCAGGCCGATGACGGGGATCAGGGCACCCGCGAGCAGCGGTCCCGCCACCAGACCCGTCTGCATGACGGTCGAACCGAGCGCGTTCGCCGCGGGCAGTTCGTCCTCGGGGACGAGCCGGGCGATGGAGGCGTTGCGGGCCGGGGAGTTCAGACCGAAGAAGGCCTGCTGGAGGGCGAGCAGCGCCATCAGGACAAGCACCGAATCGAGTCCGACGACCGCTTGTATCCAGAACAGCACCGAGGTCACGGCTATGCCGGTGTTGGTGATGAGGAGCAGCTTGCGCCGGTCCATGCTGTCGGCGACGGCACCGCCCCACAGCGCGAAGACCACGAGCGGCAGCAGTCCGGCCAGGCTCGCGTAGCCGACCCAGGCCGAGGAGCCGGTAATGTCGTAGATCTGCTTGGGCACGGCGACGGCGGTGAGCTGGCTGCCCACCGCCGTGACGATGGTGGAGGACCAGAGCCTGCGGTACGCGGGGCGGCGCAGCGGGCGGGTGTCCATCGCCCAGCGGCGCCAGCCGGTGCGCTCCGCCCGGGCCGCTCCCGCCGTCCCGTCGTGTTCGGCGGATCCGGCGGATTCGGCCACCGAACCGTTCCCGGCCCCGCCGTCCGTCCCGCCGTCGATCCCGCCGTCCGCCCCGTCCGTACTGCTCTTGCTCGTGTCCACGACCGTCCTGGCTGCTCGCTACATCTTTCCGTTGTCAGGGTTCACTATCGCGTACGCCGTCTCAGGCGTCGGCGATCAGCAGGGTGCCCATGGTGATCATCGTCGCGGCGACCACACCGTCCAGGACCCGCCACGACGACGGCCGGGCGAGGAAGCGGCCGAGCAGCCGGGCGCCGAAGCCCAGCGCGGCGAACCAGCACAGGCTGGCCAGGGCGGCCCCGAGCCCGAAGGTCCAGCGCAGTGGGCCGCGGTCGGCCGCGAGGGAGCCGAGCAGGAACACGGTGTCGAGATAGACGTGCGGGTTGAGCCAGGTCATCGCCAGGCAGGCGAGGACGATCTGCCGCCGCGAGCCCGCCGCTCCGGCCGCCGCCTCCAGCGCCGAGGGCCGCAGCACCCGCCGCGCGGCCAGGATTCCGTAGCAGAGGAGGAATCCGCCGCCGGTCAGCCCGACCGCCGTGAGCGCCTCGGGCCGGCCCACGACCACCGCGCCGACCCCGCCGACCCCCAGCGCGATGAGCAGTGCGTCGGACACCGCGCAGATGCCCACCACCGCCAGGACCGCTTCGCGGCGGATGCCCTGGCGCAGTACGAAGGCGTTCTGGGCGCCGATGGCGACGATGAGGGTGAGGCCGGTGCCGAACCCGGCGGCCACGGCGGTCAGGGCGTTGTTCATGCCAGAGACGCTAGGAACACAACCGTCAAGAGTACAGCTAAAGATTCTTACGTATCATTAGCGGCTGTGATGACGGATCTCCCCCTCGACCAGGTACGCACCTTGCTCGCGGTGGTCGACGAGGGCACCTTCGACGCGGCGGCCGCCGCCCTGCATGTGACGCCCTCGGCGGTCAGCCAGCGTGTCAAGGCACTCGAACAGCGCACCGGCCGGGTCCTGCTGATGCGGACGAAGCCGGTGCGTCCGACCGAGTCCGGCGAGGTCGTCGTGCGGTTCGCGCGCCGGCTGGCCCGGCTGGAGCGCGACGCCCGTACCGAACTCGGCATGAGCGAGGCCGGAGAGCCGACGCGGCTGTCGATCGCGGTGAACGCCGACTCGCTGGCGACCTGGTTCCTGCCCGCGCTCACCCGCGTACCGCGCGAGCTGCGGCTCTGTTTCGAACTGCGCCGCGAGGACGAGGACCACACGGCCGCCCTCCTGCGCGAGGGGGTGGTGATGGCGGCGGTGACCTCGTGGCCGGACCCGGTGGCGGGCTGTTCCGTGCGCGCCCTGGGCCGGATGCGGTACCTCGCGGTGGCCGGCCCGGACTTCGCCGGGCGGTGGCTCGGCGCGGGGACGGGCGCGGGGGTGGGCGAGCTGATCGCCGACGCTCCGGTGGTGGCCTTCGACCGGAACGACGATCTCCAGGACGAGTTCGTCCGGGGCCTTGGGGGCGGTCCCGGAGCGAGCGTGCTGCGGCACTTCATGCCCACCTCGGAGGGGTTCGTGGACGCCGTCGTCGCCGGACTGGGCTGGGGCATGGTGCCCGAGGTGCAGGCCGAGCCGCTGCTGCGGGCCGGGCGGCTGGTCCGCCTCGCGCCGGAGGGGATCGTGGACGTACCGCTGTTCTGGCAGCAGTGGAAACTCGACTTCCCGGCCCTCGCCGCAGCGGCCGAGGCCGTGGCGGCCGTAGCCGGGGAGACCTTGAGACGCTGAGTCCCGAAATCGCCGGGATTCGCAGACACCGGGACCCGATGGTTCCCTGAAGCAACATCTGCGCGGGGCTCCTGGAAGGGGCGCGGGCGCGGTATCTTCGCGCTGGGCGAAGCTGAGTTCGGCCGCACACGGCCGGATGCGGCCGAGTGCAATTCCGAGCGACCATCACGGCTGACGCGTCGGGGTGCGGGTGGGTACCCGTAAGGCGCATTCTTGCTGTGGAATCCCCCTGACGGCGGGCGGACGAGGGCAGACCGATGACTGGGAGCGCCGAGCGTGAGGACCAGGCGCTGGATAGCCTGGGCGCCCTGCTCAGCGGGTCCGTCGCGGACGCGATCCGGGCGGCCCGCGGCTTCGCGGGGGGCGTGTACCTGCGCTCCAGCTCCCCCGAACTGCTGCGGCTGGCCGTACTGGCCGGGTTGCCGGGACAGTTGTTCCGCCCCTGGTGGCGCATGCCCCTGGACCGGCCGTTCCCGGCCGCCGACTCCCATCGGACGGGCACGGAGGTGCTGCTCGCCGACGCCACGGAGACGATGCGCCGCTATCCGCAGCTCGCGGCGGGGCTGCCGTTCCAGTTCGGTTCGCTGTATGTCCCCGTCGTGAGCGCCTCCTCGGCCTTCGGAGTCCTGACGGTGCTGCGTCCGGCGGCCTCGGACGCCACCGACGTACTGCCGGACCGTGACCGGATGACGGCGGTGGCGGAGAACCTGGGGACGGCTCTGTCGGTCCTGGAGAAGGACGGTGCCGAGGTCGTCTGGGACGGGGAGCCGATGTGCGTACGGCCACCCGCCGAGCGTCTGCCACCTCGCTATGTCGGCCGGTTCACCTGGGAGCCGACCACAGGCGAGGTCACCGGGGACGACGCGCTGTGGGCCCTGCTCGGCACCGATGCCAGGGCCTTTCCCGGGACGCCGCAGGCGCTCACCCACACGCTGGCCCTCGACGATCCGCATGTGCTGCTGTCCGCGCTGCACGAGACCTCGGTGGGGCGCCCCCCGGCCCACCCGCTGCCCGTGCACACGGTGAACGGCGGGCTGCGGCTGCTGGAGTTGTGGACCTCGGGCAACGCGCTCGTGCCGCCGTACGCGGTCGGCGGCGCGGTCGTCGATCCGGGTCCGGGCCCGGCGGCGGACGGCGCCGCGGACCTGCTCCCCGAGGGCGTGTTCGCACTGGACCGGCTCGGGCTGATCACCTATGTCAATCCGCGCGCCGCCGAGCTCCTCGGCCGGCCGCGGCCGGAACTGCTGGGGCGACCGCTGTGGCAGGCCGTGCCCTGGCTGGACCAGCCGTCCTACGCGGATCATCTGCGCGGCGCGCTGCTGTCACCGGAGCCGGTGCACTTCCAGGTCGCCCGCCCGAGCGGTGGCCGCCGGACACCCGCGCCGGCCCCCGACGACGCCTGGCTGACGATGTCCGTGTATCCCGGCCCCGGCAGTCTGACCTGCAAACTGATCCCCATGGGGCGGGTAGCGGACACCACGGAAGCCCCCGAGGCCGCACCGCTCCACGGTCGGCCTGCGGCGAACGGGTCCGGCATCGCCGAGCCCGCGGCCGGTATCACCACGACGGCGCTGTACCAGCCCATCGTCCTGGCCATGGCCCTGACCGAGGCCGTGACGGCCCGGCAGGTGTCCGAGACCGTGATGCGGGAGCTGCTGCCCGCGTTCGGCGGACGGCGCCTGGCCATCTATCTGTTGCAGGACCGGCGCCTGTACCTGGCCTGGGAGACCGGCTTCCCGCAGGGGTTCCTCGCACCCTTCGACGGGGTGGGGCTGGACGCCAGACTCCCCGGGGTGGAGACGCTCACCACCGGCCGCCCGCTGTTCTTCGAGTCGATGCCACAACTGGCCGCCGCCTATCCCGGCATCCCACTGGACGCCAAGGAGGGTGCCCGTGCCTTCCTGCCGCTGATCGCCTCGGGGCGGCCGGTCGGTTCCTGCATCCTCGGCTTCGACCGTCCGCGCGGCTTCAGCACGGAGGAACGTTCCGTGCTGACGGCGCTCACCGGACTCATCGCACAGGCCCTGGAGAAGGCGCGGCGCTACGACTCCGAGGCCGCCCTCGCCCGTGGCCTCCAGGAGGCGCTGCTCCCGCACCGGCTGTCGGCGCACCCGCAGGTGGAGACGGCCGGGCGCTATCTCTCCGGCACCAAGGGGATGGACGTGGGCGGCGACTGGTACGACGTCGTGGAGGCCGGTGACGGACTGGCCCTGGTCATCGGCGACGTCCAGGGCCATGGCGTCCAGGCGGCGGCCACCATGGGCCAACTTCGGAGCGCGGTAAGGGCGTTCGCGCTCAGCGACCACCCTCCGGACGAGGTGATGAGCCATACCAACCGGCTGCTCATCGACCTCGACCCGGGCCAGTTCGCCAGTTGCTGCTACGTCAGGCTGGACCCGGTGACCGGAGTCGCCCGGGCCGCCCGCGCAGGTCACCCGCAGCCCCTGCTGCGCCACCCCGACGGCCGCACCGAGCTCCTCGACCTGCCCGGTGGCGTGGTGCTCGGCGTGGCCCCGCTTGCCCGCTACCCGGTGACGGACCTGCTGCTGGAACCCGACGCCGTGCTGGCCCTCTACACGGACGGTCTGGTCGAGCGCCCAGGGGCCGACATCGACGAAGGAATCGAGAAGATCCGCGCGACGCTGTCCCGGGCGGGCACCCCGCACGCCCGGCCCGGCGCCTCCCCCCTGTCCGGTACCGCGGACCTGCTGACCGAGGAGGCCCGGCAGGCCACCGAGCGCCCCGACGACATCGCGTTGCTGCTCACCACCCGCCGCTCCACGCGCGAGGGCCGCCACTGACGCGACGGCCCTCGCCCGCGACGCCTCTCAGTGGGCCGCGTCCAGGCGTTCCCGCTGCTCCGGCGACAGCTCAAGGTCCACGGCCGCGAGGTTCTCCTCCAACTGCGCCACGGACGACATCCCGACCAGGGGGATCACCGGCAGCCCGCCGCCCAGTTGCCAGGCGAGCACCACCTGGTTCGGGCTCGCCCCCGTCTCCCGCGCCACCGTCCGCAGCGCGGCGAGCCGGGGCGGGGTGCCCGGGTGGTCGTAGTCCGCGGGCAGCGGCTTGTCCTGCCGTACGTAGGCGCCGCGCAGCAGCGGGGAGTAAGCGACCAGGGTCAGGGCGGGCTCGGCGCGCAGATAGCCGCGGAGTTCGGCGGTCGTGCCGCCGAGGCTCCCGTCGGGGAAGAGTGCGTCGGGTATGTCGGTGCGGGGCCGCAGCAGACTGTGCTGGTACTGGAGGACCTCGTAGCCGGGCAGTCCGGCCGACGCGGCGACGGCGCGGGCCCGCTCCACCCGCCAGATGGCGTGGTTGCTCGCCCCGAGCAGCCCGACGGTCCCCTCCGCCACGAGCTCCCCGAACCCCTCCATGGTTTCCCGCGGGTCGACCGTGGCGTCCTCGATGTGGGCGTACAGCAGGTCGATCCGGTCCAGGCCGAGGCGTTCGCGGCTGCGCTCGGCCGCCTCGCGTACGACCTTCGCCGACAGTCCTTCCGGGTTGTCGGTGTATCCGGTGCCGGGGGCCAGCGGCCGGGCGCCGAGCTTGGTCGCGAAGACGATCTCGTCGCCGATTCCCCGGCTGCGCCGCCACCGTCCGAGCAGTTCCTCGCTCTGGCCGCCCTGGCTGCCGTCGGTCCAGAAGGCGTAGTTGTCGGACGTGTCGACGAAGTTCCCGCCCGCTTCGACATAGCGGTCCAGTACGGCGAAGGAGGTCTTCTCGTCCGTCACCGAGCCGAACAGCATCGCGCCGAGCGCGAGCACGCTCACCTCACGGCGGGTCTTCGGGTCGGTACCGATGGTCCGGTACTTCATGGTGGTCCCTCCTCTTCGGGCCCGACCGTCCGGGCCCGAAGAGGAGTCTGGAACTTGAAGAGCACTTCAACGCAAGGCCTTGAACGGTCCTTCGAGAGCCGCCCACTGCAACAGCATGATCGTCTTGGCGTCGGCGATCTCCCCGGAGCGGATCATGGCCAGTGCGGTACGGAAGGACAGTTCGACGATCTCGATGTCCTCGCCCTCCTCGTCGAGGCCGCCGCCCTCGTGGGTGCGGGTGGACGGGCCGTAGGTGGCGGCGAAGAAGCTGACCCGCTCGGTGACCGAGCCCGGGCTCATGTAGACGTCGAAGACGTGCTGGACCTCGCCGACGGTGTGCCCGGTCTCCTCGATGACCTCGCGCCGTACGGCGACCTCGGGATGCTCGTCGTCCTCGTCGAGCAGGCCGCCCGGGGTCTCGACCAGCATGCCGTCGGGGTGGCCGTTGGTGTACACGGGGTAGCGGAACTGCCTGGTCAGCAGCACGGTTTCGCGCTCGGCGTCGTACAGCAGGAGGGTGGCTCCGTTGCCGCGGTCGTGTGTCTCGCGTTCCTGGGTGCTCCAGGTGCCGTCGGCGTGCTGGAAGTCGAAGGTGGTGGTGCGCTCCACGTACCAGTGGCTGGACAGGAGGGTCACTTCGCGGACCTTGACCCGCGGGTTGCCGGTCAGATCGCGGCCGACGCGGTCGAGTCCGGTACGGCCCCGGCGGTCAGGGGTGTCGATGCCTGCGGTCATCGTGTGCGGGCCGGGCGGGGGCGGGAGAAGTGGTTCATGACCACTGTCTACCATCCCGGCCTGGACATCGAGGCCACAGCGGGGCTTCGCCCGTCTAGGCTCACGGCATGGAACAGACGGAGATCATCCTGCGCGCCATCGGCGTGCTCACCGAGACCAACGCGATGGTGCGCAGGATCGCCCAGGACGAGAACGCCGAGGTCGAGTCGACCGAGACCCAACTGGGCGCACTCGTCACGGAGGTGTTCCCCAGGGTGGAGGTGCCTGGGGACGCCGGTCCCGCGGAAGCCGGGCAGGCCGTCGCGGACGCTTACCTCCCCGCCACCATCTCTCTCGTGGGCGCGTTCGCGTTCCTCTTCTCCGAACTCGCCGACCTCCACGACTCCGGACGCACCGACGTCAAGACGGCCGACCTGCTCCAGAACCTCGCCCTGCGCATGTCGAGGGCCGACAACACATAGTGAGGACTCCGCACCGGCCGTCCCGATCCCGGGAGTGAGGCCGGCGCGGGGACTTCCGGGCCCAGGCGTTCCTGGGTGAAAGACGCCTGGGCGCCGCTCAACTCTTCTGTTCCACGCGCACCCAGCCGACCTCGGGCCGCACTCCCCCGGCCGCGACTGTCCCTGCCCCTCGGGCAGAAGGGCTCCAAAAAGGCGCCCCGGGAGGAGAGAGGCATCAGCTAGCGCTTGCGGGCCGCCCACGTGTCCGTGGAGTGTTCCAGGCCGCCTCGGCAGCGTGCCCTGAGATCACGGGAGGCCAGCGCGCCCAGATGCGCACCGCCCAGCCGCGGCACCTTCTCGTCCCCGGGCGCCAGGTGCTTGAGCCGGGTCCGGACCGCCGCACCGGCCGGACCGGACACGACGAACGGCTCCGCCGACTCCCTCAGCCCGCCCACCCCTTCACCCCCGCCTCAGGAGTGCGGAACCACCGCCACCGGGCAGGGCGCGTGGTGCATCACCGCGTGGGCCACCGAACCGATCCGGGCCCCCACCGCCGAGTGGTGTGCGCGGCGACCGACGACCATCAGCTGGGCCCGTTCGGCCAGTGAGAGCAGTACCTGCCCGGCGCTGCCCATCTCGACGTGCTGTGTGACGGGCACGTCGGGGAAACGCTCCCGCCACGGCTGGAGCGCCTCGGCGAGCGCCTTCTTCTCGTACGGTTCCAGGCCCCCGGCCTCGTCCAGCAGCTTCAGCGAGCCGGGGCTGTAGGCGAACACCGGCGGCAGGCTCCACGCCCGTACGGCGCGTACCCCGGCACCGCGCACCGCCGCGGTCTCGAACGCGAACCGAAGGCCGGCCGCGCTGTCGTCCGGACCTCCCTGCTGGCCCACGACGATCTCCCGGCCGCTCGCTTCGGACGCGGCGCGGTCACCGGCCCGCACCAGGACGACCGGGCACGGGGCCCCGGCGATCACCTGCTGGCCGACGGAACCGAGCAGGAAGCCGACGATCGTGCCGTGTCCGCGGGATCCGAGGACCAGCGTCCCGGCCGCCGCGGCCTCGGCCAGCAGCGAGTCGACGGCACCGCCGTCCAGGACCTCGGTCGTCACCGGCAGGTCCGTGTGCCGGTCGGTGACGGTGCGGGCCGCGTCCTCGACCATGTCCCGTGCCCAGCGCGCCTGCTCGTCCCGGTCTGCGCCGCCGAGCAGTTCGTGGTGGGACCACTGCCAGGCGTACACCACGCGCAGGGGCGTCCCGCGGCGGACGGCTTCCCTGCCCGCCCAGGCCAGCGCGGCCCGGCTCTCGGGGGATCCGTCCACGCCCACGGTGATCCTGTCGGTCATGCGCCTGCCTCTCCGTCGCCGGCTCGCCCGCGCTGCCGGTCCCTCGATCCTGCTGACCGGTCCAGTGTCGGTCACCGCCACCACCGAGTCGCGCAGGGCACGGGGCGCCGCCTACGCCGACTCGCGCACCACGAGTTCCGGATCGAAGATCACCGAGGTGGGCTCGGTGCGCGCGCCCCGGAGGTGCTCGTCGAGGAGTCGGGCCATCACCGAGGCCATCTCCTCGACGGGCTGGCGCACGGTGGTCAGCGGCGGACGGCAGGCCATCGCCGCGCTGGAGTCGTCGAAGCCGATGACGGCGACGTCGTCCGGCACCCGTCTGCCCCGCTCCCGCAGGACCTGGCACACCCCCTGGGCCATCAGGTCGTTGGCCGCGAACACCCCGTCCACGTCGGGGTGTTCGGCCAGCAGTCCGGACATCGCGGCCATGCCGCTGTCGAGGGTGAAACCGCCCTCGGCGACGGGAACGTACGGATGGCCCCTGCGCGCCATCGTGTCGCGGAACCCGGCGAGCCGGTCCTGGCTGGCGTAGACGCCCAGTGGCCCCGTGACGGTGACGATCCGTCGGCAGCCCCGGTCCAGCAGATGGTGGGCGGCCATGCGGGCGCCGTCCCGGTGGGCCAGGTCGACATAGCTGAGCGGCACCGGCCGCGTCGGCCGGGCGAAGAGCACCGCGGGCAGGCCCGCGTCGGCGAGCAGCGCCGGCAGTGGGTCGTCGGCGTGGGTGGAGACGACGAGCGCGCCGTCCGCGCTGCCCTGCCGCAGATCGTTCAGCGCCTGCTGTCGCGTCTGCGCGGAGTCGGCGAACATCAGCAGCGGATGCACCGACCGGGGACGCAGGTAGTCCACCACGCCGGTGACGACCCGGCCGAAGAACGGGTCCGCCAACACCCGTGCAGTGAAGGCGTTCCGCTCCTCGCCCGACACGTCGCCCGCGCCGGAGACGATGAGCGCGACCGTCTCGGTCCGCCGTGTCACCAGTGACCTGGCGGCCCGGTTGGGAGCGTATCCGGTGCGTTCGACGGCCTGACGGACCGCGTCCTGAAGGGCGGGATCGACGCTCTGGACGCCGTTGACGACGCGGGAGACGGTGGCGCGCGACACACCGGCCTCCCGCGCGACGTCCTCAAGCGTGGGGGCCCGTCTGCTCATCTCCGCAGCCTATCGGCCCGGCGCCGCGAGGGCATAGAGCGCTCTCTCGCATCACTGTTTCTTGTCGGCACGAGGCCACGTCGGAGTTCATCGCTCCGCTCCCCGGGTGCGTCAGGAGGGAAACCAGGGACACCCCCGCCCTCGTAAGCGCATCTCTTGAACACAATCGCCCTCGGCCCGGCAACCCCGGCGGAGCCCAGACACAATCGAACTGCCGCAAAACATCCTTCTGTTAGCGTTTCATCGGGCAACAATCCACGGCACTCGTGTGACAACTCTTGACGCTGTGTTCACGCGGATGAAGCATGCATCGGCAAGAGAGCGCTCCCCGCACCTCCCACCGTTCACTTTCTGAACCAGGAGAGTTGCCCCCCATGCCTCACCTCCCCATGGATTCCCCGGACTCCGTCCGGTCCCTTCCCGCCAGACGATCCGTCCTCGGAGCGATGGCCGCCACCGCGGCCGCGCCCGCGCTGCTCGGTCTGTCCTCGCCGGCGTCCGCCGCGCCCGTGGCGCCCGCCGCGCAGCCGCGAGCCCTGCCCGGCGGCGGCGATCTCGGCCCGAACGTCATCGTGTTCGACCCCTCGGCCTCCGGCATCCAGGCCAAGCTGGACGAGGTGTTCCGACAGCAGGAGTCGGCCCAGTTCGGCACGGGCCGCTATGCGCTGCTGTTCAAGCCGGGCACCTACAACGGGCTCAACGCCCAACTCGGCTTCTACACCTCGATCGCGGGCCTCGGCCTGTCCCCCGACGACACGGCGATCAACGGCGATGTGACCGTCGACGCGGGCTGGTTCAACGGCAACGCCACCCAGAACTTCTGGCGTTCGGCGGAGAATCTCGCCCTCACCCCGGTCAGCGGCACCAACCGGTGGGCGGTCGCCCAGGCCGCCCCCTTCCGGCGGATGCACGTCAAGGGCGGTCTCAACCTCGCCCCCACCGGCTACGGCTGGGCCAGCGGCGGCTACATCGCCGACAGCCGCATCGACGGCTCGGTCGGACCGTACTCGCAGCAGCAGTGGTACACCCGCGACAGTTCGGTGGGCGGCTGGGCCAACGCCGTCTGGAACATGGTCTTCTCCGGTGTCCAGGGCGCACCCGCGCAGTCCTTCCCGAACCCGCCCTACACCACCCTCGACACCACACCGGTGTCGAGGGAGAAGCCGTTCCTGTACCTCAACGGCAGCGAGTACCGCGTCTTCCTGCCGGAGCGGCGCACCAACGCCCGCGGCATCACCTGGGGCAGCGGCACCCCACGCGGCACGTCGCTGCCGCTCACCCAGTTCTACGTGGCCAAGCCCGGTGTCACCGCCGCCACCCTGAACGCCGCGCTCACTCAGGGCCTCCACCTGCTGCTGACTCCGGGGATCTACCACCTCGACCAGCCGATCCAGGTCAACCGCGCGGGCACCGTGGTCCTCGGACTCGGTTACGCCACCCTGATCCCGGACAACGGCGTCACCGCGCTCAGGACGGCCGACGTCGACGGTGTGCGGCTCGCGGGATTCCTCATCGACGCCGGTCCCGTGAACTCGTCGACGCTGTTGGAGGTGGGGCCCACGGGGGCTTCCGCGAACCACTCCGCCAACCCGACCACCGTCCAGGACGTCTTCATCCGCATCGGCGGCGCCGGCGCCGGCAAGGCCACCACCAGCATGGTGATCAACAGCCGCGGCACGATCATCGACCACACCTGGGTCTGGCGCGCCGACCACGGCACCGGCGTCGGCTGGGAGACCAACCGGGCCGACTACGGCATCCGCGTCAACGGCGACGACGTCCTGGCCACCGGTCTGTTCGTCGAGCACTTCAACAAGTACGACGTCCAGTGGTACGGCCAGCGCGGGCGCACCATCTTCTTCCAGAACGAGAAGGCGTACGACGCGCCTAACCAGGCTGCCATCCAGAACGGAAACGTCAGGGGGTACGCGGCCTACAAGGTCGCCGACTCCGTGACCACGCACGAGGGATGGGGCCTGGGCAGCTACTGCTACTACAACGTCGACCCGACGATCGTCCAGCACAACGGCTTCGCCGCGCCGAACACACCGGGCGTGAAGTTCCACGACCTGCTGGTCGTCTCGCTGGGCGGCCAGGGTCAGTACGAGCACGTCGTCAACGAGACCGGCGCACCCACGTCGGGCACCTCGACGGTGCCGTCCACCGTGGTCTCGTACCCCTGACCGCCCCGCGCGGAGCCTGAGGTCAGCAGGACGTCAGGCTCCCGAGGTCCACCGCGTCGGCCATCGCCTGCATCCCCTTGTCGTTGGGGTGCAGGTGATCGCCGCCGTCGAAGAACGGCAGGATCAGCTGCGGGTCGTACGGATTGCGCGTGATCCTGTCGAAATCCGTCACGGCGTCGAGCGCGCCGCTGTTCCTGATCCAGTCGTTGACGCCCTGCCGCACGGCCTCGGATGCGGCGTCGTACTCGGACCAGCCCTTGAACGGCATGACGGTCGCGCCGACGACACATTTGCCCGCCGCGTGGGCCCGGTCGATGATCTGCCGATAGCCGGCGATCATGTCGTCCACCGTGACGCCGGAATGGGCCTTGATGTCGTTGATGCCTTCGAAGAGGAAGACCGTGCGGACCCCGGGCTGGGAGAGGACGTCACGCTGGAGTCTGTTCAGGGCGGCCTGCCCGGCGCCGTCCGCGAGCACCTTGTTGCCCGAGATCCCCTCGTTCGCCACTCCCTTCACGGTGAGCCCGGACGCGGCCTGGAGCCGCCTGGACAGATAGTCGGGCCAGCGGCGGTTCTCGTCCGTGGTCGAGGCCCATCCGTCGGTGATGGAGTCGCCGAGGGTCACCACCGAGCCGACCGCGGCGGACGTCTCCACGTCGACCGCGTCCAGCCAGTACCAGGAGCCCATCGGATCGGTCCAGTTGGCCGCGCTCTCTTCGGCCGCGTGGTCGCCCGCGGTCGCGTAGTTGGTCTGCATGGCCATGCCGTGGCCGGTCGTCGGTCCCTGGGCGCCGGTCACGTAGAGGCTGATGACCAGGTCGCTCTGGGCGGCCAGTTTTCCGGGCAGCGGATCGCTGAGTACGGTCTCGCCGGCCTGGACGGTGACGGACGCGGCCCCGCCGAACGACAGCTGCCGGTTGGAGCCGTGGACCAGTTCCGCACCCTGCTTCCGCAGCCCGGCGTACGCGCTCGCGAAGGTCACCGGGTGCTCGCCGAAGGCGTTGGACAGCCGGATCCGCATGTTCGTACCGCCGACGCTGGTGCGCACGATCAGTCGGTAACTGCGGTCGGCGGGTCCCGCGCCCTGCCGGTCGGCGCTGGCGCCCCAGGTGACCACGGAGTGCTTCGCCCGCGACGCGGCCGCGGGTGTCACCGGCGTGCCCGACGAGGCCCCCGGCTGCGCCGCCGCCGAGGCGGTCAGGGGCCCGCAGACCGCGATGAGCAGCGCCGATACGACACCCAGGGCGCGGCGGCGGAACCGGGCGCCGCTCATCCGATTCCCCTCAGGGTGACGGACTCACCGGGCTTGAGGCTGACCTTGCGCGAGGCGCCGCCCGCGACGACGGTCGTCTCGCGGCCACCGACGCTCCTCAGCGTCGCCCGGGTCACCTTGCCGTTCTTCCAGCTGAGGTCGGCGACGAAGCCGCCGCGGACGCCCACGCCGGACACCGAGCCGGATGCCGCCCAGGCGGCGGGCAGGGCGGGCAGCAGCTCGATGTGTCCGGGCCGCGAGTAGACCAGCATCTCGACGATCGCCGCGGGGGTGCCGAAGTTCGCCTCTATCTGGAAGATGCCGCGGCCCGTCTCGACCTCGTAGATGTCGAAGAGGTTCATCGCGCTGCCGTTGCTGCCGTCGACCGACGGCTTCAGGTTGTTGACGACCAGTTGGTAGGCCTTCTCCGCGTTCTTCAGCCGCGCCCAGCACAGGCTGCGCCAGGCGTTGGCCCAGCCGAAGCTGTTCATGCCGCGCGCGGTGAGCAGGGCGGTCGCGCCGTCGAGGATGTCCTTCGGGGTGGAGTCGTCGGGACGGATCCGGTCGCCGGGGAAGAGGCCGATGAGCGGGGAGAGGTGCCGGTGGGTGGTCTCACCGAGGTTGTCGGGCGACATCCACTCCTCCAGCCAGCCGGTCTTGGGGCTGACCACGGGCAGGTACAGGCGCCCCCGCAGATCGTCGACGGTCTTGCGGTAGGCGGTGTCCTTGGCGAGCACCTCGGTCGCGGTGCGGTAGTTGCCGAAGAGGTTCCACACCAGTTCCTGGGCGTACGTGATGCCCTTGGCGTCGAGCGGGCCCTGCTCGGGCGACCAGTCGCTGTCGGCGATCAGGACCTCGCGCTCGGTCCCGGACACGTCGGTGACGGTCGTGGTGATGAGGCGGGCCTCCCAGAACTGCACGGCGCCCTTGAGGAGGGGGTAGATCTTCTTGAGGTAGGCGCGGTCCTGCGTGTACTCGTAGTGCTCGAACAGGCTCTGGCAGATCCAGGCGTTGCCGGCCGGGTGCCACCACCAGCCACCCCCGCCATAGGGGTTGGTGGAGATCGCCACGGTCCAGCCGGCGATCTTTCCGCTGGAGTTGCGGTAGCGGTTGGTGGAGTCGTTGAACAGCCGCTGGGTGACGTCCGTCCAGTCGGGCAGCTGTGCGAGGCAGTAGTCGGCGAAGGCGTCGAAGCAGTCGGACAGGCCCGCCCGGTCGGCCATCCAGTAGTTCATCTGGATGTTGATGTCGGTGTGGTAGTCGGCCATCCAGTCCGGGTCGTTGCCGTCCAGCCAGGGGCCCTGGAGGCCCATCGGCAGGCTGCCCCGTGATCCGGAGATCATGAGATAGCGGCCGAACTGCAGGTAGGCGGCCTCGAGTTCCGGGTCGGGGATGTCGTCACGGTGGCGTGCCTGGAGCCGCTCCCAGGTGTCCAGTTCGCGCTGCGCGGCGGAGGACGTACCGAGGTCGATGTCCAACTGCCCGAACACGGCCCGGAAGTCGGCGACATGTGTGTGCAGCAGGGTGCTCGCCGAGTGGCCGGCCGCGTTCAGGACCTTGGTCCTGGCGAGGCGCTCGGGGGCGAGGGACGGATCGCGGAACTTCGCCGCCGCATCGGGTGCGTAGTTGGTTCCACCGCTGACCACGATGGTGAGGTCCTTGCAGCCGCTGAACGCGATCGACGTACCGTCGACGCGGACCCTGCCCGTGCCGCTGTACGCGGTGACGGCGGCGCCGTACTTCAGGCCGTTGGCCAAGGAGGCGCCGAACGACGCGTAGCGGCCTGCGCTGTTGGCGGTGGTGGACTCGCCGTGGGTACCGGCGAGGGAGACGGTACCGGTGTAGGAGCCGCCGCCCTGCTGGGAGAAGTACAGGACGATGGCGTCGTCGGGGCGGCTGGCGAAGATCTGCCGCCGGTAGGTGACGCCGGAGATGTCGTACGAGGTGCTGATCAGACCCTGGGCCAGGTCGAGGGAGCGACGGTAGTTGTTGACGTTGCCCAGGTCGTGGTCGGGGAGGGCGACGGTGAGTTCGGCCAGCATCGTCAGGGAGCCGAAGTCGCCGCGGCCGTACGGGAACTGACCGTCGCTCTGCAGCTTGTCGTTGAGACCTCCGGTCCACAGGGTGGCGTCGGTGACCATCAGGAGTTCGCCGGCGGGGTCGTTGCTCGCGAGCGCACCGAGGCGCCCGTTGCCGACCGGCAGTCCCTGCTCGATCATCGACTTGGCGGAGCCGGGAGCCCCCCACCACAGCTGGTTCTTCGCGGCGTCGGCCGCGGACAGCATGGGCGATGCGGTGGGGCGCAGGGGCGCGGCCGAGGCGGTGTAGGCGGGCAGACCGCCCAGTGCGGTGGCCGCGCCGGCTGCGGCGGCGAGGGCGAGGGCGAGGAAGCCTCTGCGGCTGGGGGTGTTGTCGTGCGCTGCGGTGTGCTGAACGTCCACGGTTGTGCACTCCATATCCGGGAGCGGCTCGTGCGGGAACGACGGTTGCGGACCGTCGGCGTGGGCCGGGTCCCCACGGGGCCGGGTCGTGTCACCGGGCCCCGTGGGGAGCAGGTCGGGCGGACTGCGGAACAGTCCGGCCGCTGGACTCGGACCGACTACGGAAGTCAGACCGACTGCGGAACGACGATCTTGTCGATGTCGGGGGCGTATCCGCTGCCGCTGTCGAAGGTGATCGTGTTGGAGCCCGCCTTCAGCGCCAGTTGGACACTGACCGTCTCGGCCGTGCTCCAGTCGCCCGTGGAGGGGAACTTCTCGCTGGTGCCGTTGCCGCTGTTGGACAGGACGGTCACCGAGCGGGAGTCGCCGCTGACGTAGGCGACCTTGACGGTGTAGATGCCGTCCTTCTTCACCGTGACGTCGTTGAACCGCAGCTTTCCGCCGGTGTACAGGTTGCCGACCTTCTTGCCGCCGGAGCAGGCGTCGCAGCCGGCGACCGAGGCGTTGCCCGACAGGGTGTTGGCGGCGGACTCGGCCTCGTAGCTCGTGGTGGTCAGCGTGCCGCCGCCGGGCGTGACGGTGAACAGTCGCGAGCCGTGGGCGGGCAGCGCCTCGGTGATCTTGTTCTTGTAGGTCCCGAGGTTCGCCTTGTTCCACAGGTCGCGCACGGAGGCGTTTCCGGTGAATCCGAGGGAGGCCCACTGGGCGGTGACGGAGGACGGCGAGTCGGCGAGGTTGAACAGGGCGACGGTGTAGCTGCCGTCGGCGTTCCTGGTGCCCCAGACCTGCTGGTCGCCGACGGTGGTGACCGGGCGCGCGACGGGCGAGTCGTTCTGGTCGACGGCGATGACTTCCTTGTTGGTCAGCAGGGAGACCCCGTAGCTGTCCAGCTTGGTGAGGTCGTCACCGGTGAACAGCGGCGACTTGTTGATGGCCCACAGGGTCATGTAGCTCTGCCGCTCGGCCTTGGTGAGGCCGTCCATCTCGCCGTTGCCGACGTCGATGGCGTCCAGGTCGTTCCAGCCGCCGGGGCCCGCCTTGCGGCTCCACGCGGGGGCGTCGTCCCACCGGTCGTTGACCGAGTTCTCCCAGGTGACGAGGGTGTTGCAGTAGCACTCGACGTCGGTGTCGATGCGCCAGCCGTTGGAGTACTTCTTCCAGTCGGCGGCGTGGCCTATGTCGAGCGACCAGGAGAGTTCGAGGTGGATCGGGCGACCGGTGGCGGAGATGGCCTTCTGCCAGGCGGCGACGTCGGGGACGTTGTTGTAGTTGTCACCGGACTTGAAGGAGCCCGGCCCCACGCCGTCCAGCTTGAGGAAGTCGTAGCCCCAGTCGGCGAACTGCTGTGCCTGCGAGTCGATGTACTTCTGCGCGCAGGGGTTGTCGAAGTTCAGCTTGTAGGCGTTGTCCCAGCCGTTGGTGGTGCGCAGGTCCGGGTAGGCGACGTCGGCGGTGGTGCAGCCGGGGGCGTTCCAGATCGGCGTCTTGCCGTCGCCGTACGCCCCCTTCTCCAGGCCGACGGGCAGGTAGATGCCGGCCTTGAGGCCCTTGGAGTGGATGTGGTCGGCGACCGACTTCATGCCGTGAGGAAAGCGGACCGGGTCGGGCGTCTGGCGACCGTACTGGTCGAAGCCCGTCTTCCAGGTCTTGTCCATCCACCAGCCGGCGTCGATGTTGACATGGTCGTAGCCGTAGTTCTTCAGCTTGGCGGCGAGGGCGTCCGTCTGCTTGAGGACGTTCGCCTCGGTGAGGTAGCTGTAGTCGCCGTCCGGGTTGAGGCCCGGGTACTTCGACGACTGCATGCTCCAACTCGACCAGCCCATGTACGGCTTGGCGGCGACGGGGGTGGCAGTGGTCTCATGTGGCACGGGGGTCTTGGCCTGTGCCGCGGGGACGGTCGTCGCGAGGCCTGCCGTGAGGGCGAACACCACCACGGCTCTCAGGGTGCGTGCGGGCAGGACGGAATACGAGGGTGACCGCATGGGTCGTGCCTCCTGTGGGTTCAGGGTTGGGGCGGCTCAGCCCTTGCCCGAGCCGATGGTGAGTCCGCTGATGAACTGGCGCTGGAGCGCGAAGTACACCAGGAGTGTGGGGATCGCGGTCATCAGGGCACCGGCCGCGATGAGGTTGGGATTGGTGAAGTAGGCACCCTGGAGGTTGGCCAGGGCGGAGGTGATCGGGCGCTTGTCGCCGCTCTCGATCAGCGCGAGCGGCCAGAAGAAGTCGTTGTAGATCCAGATCGATTCGAGGGTCGCGAGGGCCGCGAACGCGGGGCGGCACAGCGGCAGGATGATCTGGAAGAACTGGCGCCAGACGGGGGCTCCGTCCACGAGCGCCGCCTCGGAGATCTCCTTCGGGATCGTCTTCATGTAGTTGCTGAGGACGAAGGTGCAGAACCCGGACTGGTAGGCGATGTGGATCGCGATGATGCCCCAGGCCGAGTTGTAGAGGAGGAGGGAGTCGCTCATCCACTGCGGCAGCGGGATGAGGAGGTAGAGGCGGTACAGGGGGGTGATGAGGACCTGTGCCGGGAGCAGGTTGCCCGCGGTGAACAGCATCAGCAGGACGATGTTCCAGCGGAAGTCGAAGCGGGAGACGAAGAAGGCGACCGCGGCCGAGAACAGCAGGGTGCACAGGACGGACGGCACCGTGATGAGGACGGAGTTCCAGAAGAAGTGCGGCATCCCGGACTGGCTCCAGGCGTCGCTGAAGTTGCCGAGGCCGATGCTGTGGGGCCAGGAGAGATATCCGTGCTTCGCTGTGTCCGAGTAGGGCCGCAGCGAGGTGTACATGGCCCACAGCAGCGGGACGAGCCACAGCAGGGCGATGCCGCCCAGCATCAGATGGCGGCCCGTCTGGCGCCGCGGTCCGGAGGGGGTCTTCGGCGTCTGCTGCGCGCGCCGGGTCCGCGGTCGGGAGGCCGGGCGCGGCACGGTCGTGGTCACTGGTCCTCCTTGCGGAAGTTCTGGACGAGGAAGGTCCCGATGGCGGCGAGGGAGACCACGAGCAGGACGACCGCGAGGGCGGACCCGTAACCGATGTGACTGGACTCGCCGATGATGTTGTCGGTGATGAGGAGGGACAGAAGTTCCATGCCCGGCTTGCTTCCGACGCCGCCGCCGAGGACGTAGACGACGTCGAAGGACCGCAGGGACTCCATGACCGTGATGACCAGGATGATGACGTTGACCGGTTTCAGGGCCGGGAAGACCACCCGCAGGAAGGTCTGGCGTCCGTTGGCCCCATCGAGCGCGGCTGCCTCCTTGAGCGCCGGGTCGAAGCCCTTCAGGCCGGCCAGGTAGAGGATCATGATGTATCCGGTGTGCCGCCAGCTGGAGGCGACCAGGACGGCCCACAGGTTGAGGTCGGGGTTGCCCAGCCAGTCGATGTGGTGGCTGGATCCGGCGGCGCCCAGGATGCCGTTGAGTAGCCCGGTGTCGGGGTTGTAGATGATCTCCCAGATGAAGCCGACGACGGCCAGGGAGAGCACCATCGGCAGGAAGATGGCGGTCTGGTAGATCCTCGTGAAGCGGATCTTCCGGTCGAGCTGGTAGGCGAGGAAGATGCCGAACGGGGTCGGCAGCAGGGCCGTGAACAGCAGCCAGATCACGTTGTGCCGCACCGCGGGCCAGAACGGCGGGTAGTTGGTGAAGATCTCCTTGTAGTTTTCCAGGCCGATCCAGTGGATGTCGGCCAGGTCGATGCCGTCCCAGGTGGTGAAGGACAGCCCCAGGGAGGCCAGTGCGGGCAGCCAGACGAAGAAGAGCAGGGCCGCCAGCGGGATGCCGATGATGACGGTGAGGAAGATCCGGTCGCCGGTGCCGAGCCGGCGGGGGCGGGCGCGTCGCGAGGCGGGGGGCGTGGTGGGCGCGGAGGACACGGTGCGTGCGACCTTTCCGGTCCTGGTCAGGCCGTGAAGAAGCGCGAGCGCTGGGACTCGATCTTCGTCAGCGTTCCCGAGCCGTCGTCGGGGTGGCTGAGCCACTCGGTCAGGCCGGGGAGTACGACGGTGGAGATGAAGCCGGGGTCGCTGTCGCGGTCCGCGAACTGGCTGATGTGCTTGGCGGAGGCGATGAGGTCGGCGGACTTCTTCTGGAGCGCGTTGTACGAGCCGGTGCTCGCCTTCTCGTTGACGGCGAGGTTGCTCGGGTCGACGCCCATGTACAACTCCTCGGCGTGGGCGCCGCCGAGGAACTCCAGGAACTTCTTGGCACCGGCCTCGTTCTTGGGCCGGCGGCTGAGCATGAAGCCGTCGGTGGGTGCCTCGACGGCGTCCTGACCGTGCGCGGCGTCGATCTCGGGGAAGGGGAAGAAGTCGATGTCGGCGCGTATCTTCTCGTCGGTGATCTGCTGTCCGAGGAAGAGGCCGATGACGGCCATCCCGGACTTCTTGTCGAGCAGCGACTGGGCGGCGTCCTGCCAGGAACGGCCGGCGGCACCCTGCTGGTAGTAGGGAGCGAGTTCGCGCCAGTGGTCGAGGGCGGCGAGGGCGCGCTTGTCGGTCCAGGAGACCTTGCCGCGCATCAGGGACATGTGGAAGTCGTAGCCGTTGGTCCGCAGGTTCACGTAGTCGAAGGCGCCGAGGATGCTCCAGCTGTCACCGCCGCCGTATCCGGAGGCGATCGGCGAGAGCCCGTCCTTCTTCATCTGCTTCGTGAGCGCGATGAACTCGCTCCACTTCTGCGGGACTTGGTAGCCGCGCTCCTTGAAGAGGCTCTTGCGGTAGAAGACGGCCCACGGGTAGTTGTACAGCGGCACGAAGTAGTACTTGCCGTCCTCGCCGCGCGAGAGCTGCTTGGTGGCGTCGCTGAAGTCGGCGCCTATCGTGTCCCACACGTCGTCGAGGGGGCTGCAGAGCTTCTTCTTGGCGAAGTACTGCATGCGGTAGCCGGCGAACCAGGTGAAGACGTCGTCGGGGGTGCCCTGCAGATAAGTGGAGATGCTCTTCTGGAAGGTGTCGTGGTCGACGGTGTTCGTCTTCACCGTCAGTCCGCTGTCCTTGGCGAACGCCCCGGTGACGGAGGCGTAGGCCTTCTTGGGGGTGGCGTCGGCGCCGTTGGATCCGAAGGTGACCGTCTTCGGGTCGGCCCCCGCTCCCCCGCCGCAAGCGGTCAGAACGGGCGCGGCCAGTGCGGCGGCGCCTAGTCCGAACAGTCCGCCGACGACTCTGCGGCGGCCCGGGTCACGCGCAGCCAGGGGATTGCGGCTCTGCTGCGTCATTGTTGCTCCTCACGCGTGTCCGTACATGTCTGATCTTCAGTGCATGGCTGTGCTTCAGTACGTGCTGGTCGGTGCGTGGTGTGCTCGTCGGCGCGTGCTCGCCCCTCAGGGCGTCGTGTTCCTCAGCGCGCGTCCGAGGTGGTGAAGGACTGGATGGCGGTGGCCGCCGCGCCACGCGCCCACTCCTCGAAGGGCAGCGGCCGGGTCTGTACGTCGCAGTGCGCGGCCGAGCCGAACGCGGCCGCGGCGAACGCGTCACGGATCTGCTCGGCGAACAGGTCGTAGGCGGCCAGGCCTTCGCCGGAGATGATCACGCGCTCGGGGCCGAGGAGGTTGGCCACGGTCGCGATGCCCCGGCCGATCGCCGCTCCCGCCCGGGCGTACACCTCCCGGGCGCCGGGGTCGCCGTCGTGGGCCAGGGCCAGGGCCGCGGTGGCATCGGCCACACTCGCGCCGGTGACCTCCCGGATCCGGCCGACGATCGCGGGGTCCGAGGCGATCGCCTCGACGCAGCCCCGGTTGCCGCAGTGGCAGCGGGGACCGGCCGGGTCGATCGCCACGTGCCCGATCTCACCGGCCACGCCGTGCGCTCCCGCCACCACCTGTCCGTGCACCACGAGACCGCAGCCGATGCCCGCGCCGACGGTCACCAGCGCGAAGTCGGACAGCCCCACCCCGGCCCCGAACCACTGCTCGGCCACCGTCAGCGCCCGAACGTCGTTGTCGAGGGTGACCGGCAGTCCGGTCGTGGTCGCGGCCAGTTCGGCGAGGGGGACGTCGTGCCACTCCAGGAACGGCGAGTAGCGCACCACCCCGGCCGCCCGGTCCACGTCACCCGAGACGGCGATACCGAGCCCCCGGACCTGCACCCCGAAGCCGTCCGCCTCCGTCAGCAGTTCCTGTACGAGCCCCGCGACGGAGGTCAGTACCGCCTTGGGTTCGCGGGAGGTGAGCGGAACGCGCCGGGCGACCCGGATGCGGCAGCACAGGTCGGTGAGTACGGCGATGAGCTCGTCGCCCGTCACCTTGATCCCCAGGAACAGGGCCCTCCCGCCGTCGACCCGCACCGGGTTGGCGGGCCGCCCGAGGACGGGCTGCCGTGCGTCGTCGGCGATGTCCTCCACGAGGTAGCCGGCCTCGATCAGCGGCCGGACCGCCTTGGTGACCGCCGCCGCCGACAGCTGGGTCCGCCCCGCTATCTCCGACCGCGTGAGCGGGCCGTGGGACAGCACGGTGGTGAAGATCTGGGAAGCGGCCGGCGTGTGGGCCGGGAACGCCTCGGTGGGAGAGGTCGAGCGCATGGCCGGAACCTAAGGCCCTTATTTTCTGCTGTCAATGAAAGAAACAGGATTCTCTTGAGGATGCTCCATGAGGCACCTGTGACCTGTGAATTCCAGAATGCGAGCAGCCATTGACACGTGATCCAAGGTCAGGGTTGGCTTTTCCTTGTCTCGTACGTGAGCACCCCCTGAACGCGAGGATCCATGTCTCCGATCTCCTTCGCCCCGGACACCGGGGTCTGGCTGCTGTCCACACCGCGCACCTCGTACGCGCTGCGGATCGACGAGACCGGAGCGCCCTGCCATGTCGCGTGGGGCCCACGACTGACGCCGGCGGAGGCCGAGGAGCTCGCCGTGCCGCCCGCGCCCGAGGCCAGCAGCTTCGAGGGCAGGCCGCCCGTCGGGGAGGAGCTGCCCGTCGACGGCGGCACGCGCTACGGACCGCCGTCACTGCAGGTCCGGTTCGCGGACGGCTCCCGCGCCTTCGAGTGGCAGCCGGCCGGCCACCAGGTCGACGAGGGCGAGCTGACCCTGTCGTTCCGCGACCGTCGCTACCCGTTGCGGGTGGCGCTCCACTACCGGGTGCGCGAGGACACGGACGTCATCGAACGCTGGACCGTCGTCCGCAACGACGGCGACGAGCCCGTCACCCTGCTGCGTGCCGACTCCGCCGCCTGGACCCTGCCGCCGCTGCGGGACTACCGGCTCAGCCATGTCACGGGCCAGTGGTCCGCCGAGAGCCAGCTGCGCCGCGACCGACTGCCGTACGGCGAAACCGTGCTGACCAGCCGTCGCGGGATCACCAGCCACCACGCGAACCCGTGGCTGATGCTCGACGCGGGTGAGGCGACCGAGGACCACGGACGGGTGTGGAGCGCCGCCCTCGCGTGGAGCGGGAGTTGGCGCGTCACCGTGCAGCGCACCCCCGACGGGCGGGCAGGATTCACCGGCGGCCCCGGCCAGGACGGCACGACCGTGCCGCTCGCGCCGGGCGAGGAATGCGCCACTCCCCCGTTCGCGGCACTGTGCACCGACGGCGGCTTCGGCGCGGCCAGCCGCGCCTGGCACGCGTATGTCCTGGCCCATGTCCTGCCCCATGCCGACGAGTTCGCCCCGGTGCTCTACAACTCCTGGGAGGCGACCGGCTTCGACGTCGACGAGGTCGGGCAGAAGGCGCTGGCCGAGCGGGCGGCGGCGCTCGGGGTGGAGCTCTACGTCGTCGACGACGGCTGGTTCGGGGCACGCCGCAGCGACCGCGCGGGCCTCGGCGACTGGACACCTGCGTCCGACCGCTTCCCGGACGGGCTGGCCCCGCTGGTCCGCTCGGTGCACGGGCTCGGGATGCGCTTCGGCCTCTGGGTGGAGCCCGAGATGGTGAACCCGGACAGCGACCTGTACCGCGAACACCCCGACTGGGTACTGCACTTCCCCGGCCGCCCCCGCTCCGAGCTGCGCAATCAGCTGGTCCTCAACTTCGCCCGCAGCGAGGTCGCCGACTGGGCCCACGGCTGGCTGACCCGGCTGGTCGGCGACCACGGCATCGACTTCCTCAAATGGGACATGAACCGCGCGTTCAGCGAGGCCGGGTGGCCCGACCGGGAGGACGGTGCCGACCGCCTCGGCCCCGCGTACGTGCGCAATCTCTACGGTGTCCTCGACCGGCTGCGCGCGGACCATCCGGCGCTGCGGATCGAGACGTGCAGCGGTGGCGGCGGCCGGGTCGACCTGGGCATCCTGGCCCGCACGGACCAGGCGTGGGCGTCGGACAACACCGACGCCGCCGACCGGATGGGGATCCAGCAGGGCTACGGCCAGATCTACCCCGCCCGCACGATGGGCGCCTGGGTGACCGACGTACCCAACCAGCTCACCGGACGCACGGTCCCGCTGCGCTTCCGCTTCCACGTCGCGATGGCCGGGGCGCTCGGCATCGGGGGCGATCTCACCCGCTGGTCCGAGGAGGAACTGCGGGAGGGAGCCGACCTGGTCGCCACGTACAAGAAGGTCCGCCATCTCGTCCAGCACGGCAGGCTGGACCGGCTGTCGCCGCCCGCCGAAAACTCGGTCTGCGTGGTGCAGTACACCGCCGCGGACGCCTCGGAGACCTTGCTGCTCGCCTACCGGCGCGTCTCCCGCCACGGCGCGCCGAGGCTGCCGGTCCGTCCGCGCGGTCTGACCCCCGGCGGCCGCTACCGCGACGCCCGCACCGGCACCGTGCACCACTCCACGGTGCTCGGCGAGTACGGCCTCGACCTCGACCTGCCGGCGGGCGACTGGTCCAGCACGGCGGTGCATCTCGTCCGGGAGGACTGACGCTCCGTCAATGTGCTGGTGGATCGCCCGATGTCGCTTTCGACCGTCGGGCGCCCGTCAGTACCGCTGGGCCTTCGCCAGGACCGGGGTCAGCTGGGGCTGGGTGGGCTGTCTGCTGATGGCGACGGGCTGGGCGCGCTGCCCCGGCTTGAGGTTCTCCGCGCCCACGAACCTGGTCTCGACGACCTTGCCGTCGGCGTTCTTGAAGTCGACCTGGACGGCGTACGAGGCCGTGCGATCGGTGTTGTTGGTGATGGTGACGAGCACGGCGAGCAGACCGCCCGTCTTCGCCCTGGGCAGGCCGGTCATGGCGACGTCGGACCGTGCGTTCCCGGCGCCCTGCACCTTCTTCAGCTCCGCCTGTGCCTGCGCGCTCGCGCGGGCCGTGTCGGCCGAGACGGACGCCTCGAACTCCGAGGCGGCGGCGGACAGCGAGGAGGCCGCCGCCGAGGCCGAGGCCCGGGCGGAGCCGATGATCGAGGAGGCGGCCGAGGCCAGGGCGGACGGCGGTGTACCACTGAACGACGAGGTGTCCGGCGGGGTGGCGCGCGGGGTGACGGAGGCGGCGCCGCTGTCGCCGCCGCTGTTCGTGCTGCACGAGACGAGCGCGGCGCCGCAGGTCAGGGTGGCCAGGAGGGCCGCGGTCGCGCGGCTGCGGCCGGTCCGTGCCTGGCCACCGTGGGTGCGTCTGCTCATGGAGCTCGTCCTCTTCCTGCCGGTCCGGAAACCCGCTCTACGGGCCTCCCTCATGCTCCGTGCCGGGCTCCGCGTCCGCGATCGGTGCTGACCCGTTGGGGTTGCCCGGGACATGGCAAAGCGGGGTCCCGGCGCGGGCCGGCGCGCCCGACGGAGCACACAGTCGGTCGGCAGGAAAAAGGGTTGGCCGGGACGATGTCAGGGCTGCTAGCGTCCGGGACACCGTGACATCGCGCGAGGAGGTGAGACCCATGAACGCTGTATCCCTTGGGTGCTCCCCATCTTCTTCACGGCCGGGCGATTGACGTAGGTGTCGCCGGGAGCGCCTCAACAAGGCACTCCCGAAAGGCAACAACCTATGCATTTCACCGCGGAGACATCGTCGAACGGTGTCGTCGAGCGCAACTTCACCCTGGATGAGGTCACCGGCGTTCTCTGGTCACCCGCATCCGGCTCCGATGGTGCACCCCTGGTCCTGATGGGTCACAGCGGCGGCCTGCACAAGAAGGCACCAGGGATCCTGGCCCGTGCGCACCGCTACGTGACCACCTGCGGATTCTCCGTCGCCGCCATCGACGCACCCGGACACGGCGACCGGCCGCGAAACGCGCGGGACGCGCAGTGGGTCGCCGCTCTCCTGCGGGCCCGGGCGGCAGGAGAGCCGATCGGCCCGATCATCGTCGACTACAACAGCTCACTGGCGGAGCGCGCCGTGCCGGAATGGCGGGCAACCCTGGACGCCCTCCAGGCTCTGCCCGAGATCGGCAGCGAAGCGCCGGTCGGCTACGGCGGCATGACGTTGGGCACCGCGACCGGACTGCTGCTGACAGCGATCGAACCCCGAATCACCGCCGCGGCCTTCGGCGCGGTCTTCGTGTACGAGGCACTGACCGAGGCGGCCAGACAGATCACCATCCCGATCGAGTTCCTGCTCCCGTGGGACGACGAGGAAATCGACCGCCGATCCGGTCTCGCGTTGTTCGACGCCTGCGCCTCGAAGGAGAAGGCGCTGCACGCCTACCCGGGCAGGCATAACCAGGTACCTGGATTCGAGGTCGACAACTCGGCCCGGTTCTTCCTCCGGCATCTCGGCCGGGCCGGCACGTCACCGGCCTGACTGACCTGACCTGACGGCGGTATCGGCGTCCGGCTTCGAGCCGGCCGCCGATACCGCTGCCCCATCTCGACAGAGCGTCCGAGCGCCCCCTGGTCCACGCCTTCCACCTGGCGCCGCCTCCAGCGGAGTGCCGCTCGGCCTGCACGCCAACGGGCCGAGGTGGCCGCTGCGGCCCTGTCGCCGGATGCCGTGGCTCGCGCCGTACGAGGACCCCCGCGACCGCTAACGGAAGCCGACCGCCCCGCCCGAAGGCCCGCACCTGGCGACCGGCATCGGGGGAGCCTTGGGAAGGGGGTGCAGCCGCTGCCAGACGCCGGCCTCGTTCCAGTCCCTCAGCCGCCGCCAGCACCTCGTGGCCGAGCCGAGACCGAGGCCCTGTGGCTGGTACTCCCAGTGGATCCCGGTGTGCAGCACGTAGAACTCTCCGACCGGCCCTGGGTGCTCTACGCACGGGAGGTCGGGCTGAGCCTGGTCGTGGACGGAGCATGCGCGACTGCGGGGTTCACTCCTCAAGCGGCGGCCCGCATCCACTACACCGACACGGCGGTGGAACTCGCCGTCGCGGGGCTCGGGCCTGCGCTTGTTCCCGGGAACATGATCCCGCAGCGGTTCGCGGGACATGCGCGTCGTCCCGATCCGCCCGTGCAGCGGGAACTCGCGGCCTTCACCCGCCCCGATCCGTCACCGGCGGCGCTGGCCTTCATCGAGGTGCTCGCCGAGCACGGCACGCTCTAACGTCTCCGCTCCGTGCCGCCGAGAGCACGTACGAATGCCATGACGTGCGGCGCAGCAGGTCCGCGTGTGTAGGCCGCCAGGTCGCAGCCGACCTCGGGGCGTGGCGCGCGCCAGGTGACGGCGACGTCGTCGCTCACGGACGTGCGGGGAACGAGTGCCGGCCCCAGCCCGGCGGCGGCGAGCCGAACCGCGGCGGCCGTCCGCTCGGGAGAGGCCCCGCCGAGCGAGGGGAGTGCCCGTGCCCGGCCGAAGTATTCCGGCGGGGTTTCGTCGTCTCACGCGCTCTCACCGACGCGGACATGGCCCTTCGCATTCGCCGGCAACGTCCTTATCGGCTCTCCAGTGCGGGCCGTGGATTTCCGCGACGGCCGACCCGACGGCCACACTCCGCATCTCCGCCGTGATCGACCGGACGGGTCCTGGTCGACCCGAAAGCCCGCAGTCCATCACTGACCCGGTGTTTGGGTGGACGTTGTACGTCGACACGTCCCCGGAGCAGGTTCCAGTCTCTTGCGAATGCATCTGCCGGGGCCGGCCGGCCAGCGGACTGTGCCCTGCGCCGACTTCCTGCTCCGGCCCGGCCGCACTCCACATCGGGCCACTCCTCGACTGCCGTCACAGAAATGACACATTTCCTGAGCGGAGGCAGTGCATCTTCGCCCCGGGCCTACGCTGTGCCGGTGACCAGTGTCGATGTCTCCGCCGCACCGACCGCCGAGAGCGGTCCCGAGCCGCGCACCCAGTCCCTGATGCTGACCTTCTTCGGTGTTCACGTGCTGGGGCGGCCCATCGCCGTGTCGTCGGGGAGCGTGATCGCTGCTCTCGGGAGGCTGGGCAGTACCGAGGAGGCGGTGCGGACCACCTTGAACCGGATGGTCAAACGCGGTCTGCTGGAGCGTCGTCGCCAGGGCCGGAAGACCTACTTCGGGCTGACGCCGCACGCCGTCCAAGTGCTGACGGACGGCAGGGACCGCATCTGGCGCACCGGCGCGGTGAACCGGGACTGGGACGGCCGGTGGACGATGGTGGGCTTCTCTCTGCCCGAGGCATGGAGCCGCGAACGGCACGATCTGCGCTCCCGCCTGATCTGGGCGGGCTTCGGCCCGCTGCAGAACGGCCTGTGGGTAGCCCCCGGGCGCGTCGACGTCCGTGAGATGGTGGCGGGTCTCGGCCTGGAACCGTATCTGCGGGTGTTCCGGGCAGAGGTGGAGTCGCCGACCGACGTCCGTGAGGTGCTGGAGCAGGCGTTCGACGTGCCGGCCATCGGTGCACGGTACCGGGCGTTCCTGGAGCGCTGGGACCGCACCGACCCGCTTCCCGCAGCGGTCTCCGGCGACGAACTCGCAGGCCAGCTCCTGCTGCACACCGACTGGCTGGACCTGGTGCGACGGGACCCGCATCTGCCCGCCGAGCACCTTCCGGCGGACTGGCCCGCCGCTCAGGCGGAGACAGTCTTCCGCGGCTTGGCCAGCCGCTGGGAACGCCCGGCCGCGCTCGCGGCCGCCCGACTGCTCGACACCCTGACGCTGGACTGATCCGCACCCGGGCCCCGCGCATCCAGACGCGGACCCGCCTGCCTCATTATTGGTCAGTCTATTGACGGCGATGAAAAAAGAGCCCTACATTCGCAGCGCTCTTCCAGCCAGCTCCCCCTCGACTCGCGGAGCCGCCGCCATGCCCCGACCCCGTCTTTCGACCCTCGCCGCCGCCTGCGCAACCGCCCTCGCGACCGCCCTGATCGGGCCGGCGACCGGCGCCCAGGCCTCGACCGCCGACCACTACTCCGGCACTCTGTCCGACGGCGCCACCTGGATCGCGGACAAGCCCGCGCAGTGGAACGGCAGCCTGCTGCTGTTCAGCCACGGCTTCGGACCGACCACCGCTGCCGACGCCCCGTCGGCAGCGGTGCGCCAGGCTCTGCTGGACGCCGGCTACGCCCTCGTCGGCTCCTCCTACGACCCGAACGGCTCGATGTGGGCACTCGATTCGGCCGAGCGCGATCAGTTCGCCGCACTCACCGCCTTCCGCCGACAGCTCGGCACACCGACACGGGTCATCTCGGTGGGCCAGTCCATGGGCGGCCTCATCAACGCCCAGATCGCCCGGGACGGCGCGGGACGCGTCGACGGTGCGCTCGGCTTGTGCGGCCTGGTCGCGGGCGGCGTCGATCTGGACAACTATCAGTTGGACGCCGAATACACCCTGGCCACGTTCTTCGACCCTGCCGACGCCGACGCCCTGGTGAACCTGGACAGCCAGACCGACGCCGGCGCCCTCGCCGACCGGCTCACGAAGGCGGTGGAAACGGCGCAGCAGACCCCGGCGGGACGCGCCCGGATCGCCCTGGCCGCCGCCTACCTCAACCTGGCCGACTGGGCTCCGGGCCAGCAGCCGCCCGCGCGCGACGACTTCGCGGGCCAGGAGCAGCAGCAGTACGCATGGCTGGCTCAGGGCCTGCTCGGGTTCATCGTCCCGGCGCGCTGGTCGGTGGAGCAGTCCGCCGGCGGCAACACGTCCTGGAACAAGGGCGTCGACTACGCCGGGCTGCTGCGCAAGTCCGCCCACGCCAAGCAGGTCGACGCGCTGTACCGCGACGCCGGGCTAGACCTGCGGACCGACCTGAACCGTCTCACCCGCGGTGCGCACGTCACGGCCGACCCGGCCGCAGTGGCTCATCTGAAGCGGACCTCCACCGCCGGACAGGGCCTGGCCGTGCCGCTGCTGGACATCCACACCACCGCCGACCAGTTGGTGCCCGTCGGGCAGGAATCGGCCTTCGCCGGGCGGGTACGCAAGGCCGGAGACTCCGCGCTGCTGCGACAGGCCTATGTGGCCCGCCAGAGCCACTGCAACTTCACCACCGCCGAAGTGGTCGCCGGGCTGCACGCCGTGGAGCACCGGCTGGACACCGGGCACTGGGACGAGTCCGCCACCACCGCCGAACTCCAGCACAGCGCCGACGAACTGGGCCTCGACGGCGCTGCCTTCACCGACTACCGGCCGAATCGTCTGACCGGTACCCGCTGATCCCGAAGCGTCCTCTCTCCACCCCCACCCCCAGCTCGCGTGCCTCAGGAGCCCTCCGTGTCAATGACGACCGAATCCTCCGCCAGAACCGCCACCGGCCCCGGCCTGACCACCGGCACCCTGGCCGCCGGTCTCCTCGCCGTCTGCCTCGCCCAGATCGGCCTGGCCATACCGGCCACCCTCAACGGGCTGTTCCAGTCCGACCTGCACCCGGTCGGCTCGCAGCTCACCTGGATCTCCGACGCCTTCCTGCTCCCGGTCGCCGTACTGGAGCTGACCTTCGGCCTGCTCGGCGACCTCTTCGGCCGCAAGCGGCTGCTGGTCGGCGGCGCTTCACTGCTGGCCGTGGGCGAGCTGGTCAGCGCCACCGCCCCCGGCGTCCACCAGCTCTGGGCCGGACAGGCCCTGGCAGGCCTGGGCGCCGCCGCCCTGTTCCCGACCACGCTGGCCCTCCTGGCCGCCGGCACCACCTCCCCCGCACAGCGGGCCCGGGTCATCGCGATGTGGGCAGCCCTGCTCTCCACCGGCGGATTCCTCGCCCCGCTGCTCGGAGGCGTCACCGCGACCTACGGCTCATGGCGATGGTCCTTCGTCGTGGTCACCGCCATCGCCGCGGCGAGTGCCGCCGTCAGCGCCCTGTTCGTCGTCAACTCCAGCGCCCCCGAAGGGCGTTCACTCGACGTGGCAGGCCAACTGACCATCGGCCTCGGCTTGTTCTCTCTGCTCTACGCCATCATCCAGGGCCCGACGGACGGCTGGGCCTCTCCCTCGATCGTCATCGCCTTCGTCCTGGCGGCCGTGTCCCTCGCCGCCTTCGTCCTGGCCGAGAAACGCGCCAAGTCCCCGCTCCTTCGCCTGGACCTGTTCCGCAACCGCGCCTTCGCGGTGGCCTCGGTCGTGGCCGTGGTGGGGATGTTCGCCTTTCTCGGCACCGCCTACTCCGTCAGCATCCGGCTCGGCCCGGTACAGGACCAGGCCCCGATGCGGACAGCCCTGGCATTCGTCCTGCTCAACGGCATCACACTGGTGATGCTGCCGCTGACGGAGCGGCTGCTGAGAACTGTGGCACCGGGGCTGCTGCTGGGCGCGGGACTGCTGTTGATCGCGGCGGGCGACTACTGGGCGGCCACGCTGCCGATCGCCGACAGCGCCTTCACCTCACTGGTCCTGCCGCTCGGCCTGGTCGGCCTGGGCTTCGCGGTCACCGTGTCGTCGATCACGGCAACGGCCGTCAACACCGTGCCAGTGCACCTGGCCGGCATGGCGAGCGCCACCACCAATCTCCTGCGAGACTTCGGCTTCACCCTCGGCCCGGCCGTCATCGGCGCCGTGGCCCTCAGCCGCGCGGCAAGCAGCTTCACCGCCTCCCTGCACGACTCCGCTCTGCCCGGGGCGCTGAAAGGCGCAGGCACGGCCGTACTGGAAGAGGGCGGCCCACTCGCAGTGAACGGCGCCTCGGCGGCATCACCGAAGCTGGCCGACCTGCACCCACTCGCCCTGGACGCCCTCGGACACGGCTACTCGATCGGCTTCGTCGTCTGCGGCTCGGCCGCACTGTTCTCCGCACTGCTGGCCCTCGTCACACTCCGCGGCCGAGCCGCTCCACGTGACGATTCCACAGAGCAGTAGGACAGCGAGAGCAGAACATCTGGCGTCACTGAGCGGGCGCAGGGCCGGACGGCGGGGTACGCGGCTCCTCGTGGACCGCCAGTCGCTCACGGTGTTTCGCGGCCGAAGGGTCGCCCCATCAGAGGTCAGCGAAGTTAGTGGGGGTCGGCTGGCACAGCGCTCCACTTGGCCAGTCGGAGATTGGCCATATCGAATAAACCAGTGGCCAATCTTCGAATGGCATTTGGTTGTTCGCGGCCGTCTCGGCCGGCGCCTCGGCTGGGTCAGCCTGGCTTGACCGCCAGCGTCGCAAAATAGTTCGACATGTATTGGGCGGATGCGTTGGATTGGTCCGGTGCTTCTGCAAAGCCGGTGAGGACGAATCCCGCGGCGAGTTGCCCGCCGATCTGGTCGGTGAGGGTGTGACTATATTCAAGAGGGGCATCCGCGCCGAACTTGGTGGCGCGTTCCTCGGCGGAGTACTGCGTGACATCGCTGTAGGGCAGCTTGTGCACGACGACCAGCTCGCCGCGCTCGTCGAGCGCCTCGTGGTCGAACAAGTACACATCAGGGTTGAGGAAGCCCACGAGCAGAGTTCCGCCCGGTCGCAGGACGCGGAAGCACTCACGCCACACCGGTGCCAAGTCGGGTACAAATAGGTTCGAGACCGGGTGGAACACAACATCGAATGCTGCGTCGCCCAAGGCGCTGAGGTCGCGCATGTCACCCAGGACGGTGCGCAGCTCAAGTCCGTCGCGCGCCGCCACCATCTGGTCCTGGCCGAGTTGGCGGGGCGAGTTGTCGAACACGGTGACCCGCGCCCCTGCGGCGGCGAGGATCGGACCCTGCTGGCCACCGCCGGAGGCCAGGCACAACACGTCCTTGCCGGTCAGGTCCGTCGGCAGCCAGGAGCGGTCGACTGGCTCACGCCCGATGAGAACAATCGACCAGTCGCCCATGCGGGCGCGCTCGACATCCTCAGCACTCACCGGCCTCGACCACTCGTTGCCCTCCTGGACATACTTGTCCCAGGCTGCCCGATTATGGGCACCGGGATCGACGACAAAGTCCTGCACGTTTAACTCCCTGCTACAGCCAAGCGGACACCAGCGGTACCGACGGTTCGACGCCGCCAGCCAACACGATCACAGGTGCGGGCTCAACGAAATTAGCGGGCGTCGAGGTGCCCACGGGCTCGCCGGGTGGTTGCGCAGCGGGTGCGTAGGCGCTGGTTGACGGGGTTGCGGAAGCCGTAGGCGTCGCGGGCGACGGTCTTGATGACCCGGTTGGTGCCTTCGGAGCCGGCATTGGCGACCCCGGTGTGCAGGAACGCCGGGATCTCTGGCCACCACGTCTCGACGGTTGTGGCCAGGCGCTGCAGTTCGGGAAGGCCGGCGTCGGCGCAGCGTCGGTAGAACCGGTACAGCAGATCGCGGACCTGTTCCCGGTCCGGGCGGGTCCGGGCGGTGGCAAGCAGGTCCAAGAGATCTTCCTCGGCGTTCCACAACAAGGCCGACCGAGCCCGGCGGCTCAGCAGCGCCGGGCCTCCCGTCCTGCGGCGCGGCAGCCGCAGGACGGGAAGCTGTCCGTACTCAGTCTGCCGCCATCGTGCTGATGTCGATCACGAACCGGTAGCGGACGTCACCGGCTGCGAGCCGGTCGAAGGCAGCGTCGACCTGGTCGGCCTTGACGACCTCCACTTCGGCGGCGATCTCGTGCTCGGCGCAGAAGTCGAGCATCTCCTGTGTCTCCTGGATGCCGCCGACCAACGTGCCCGCCATCGATCGCCGGTTGTACAGAAGGGAGAAGACATCGACGCTGATCGGCTTCTTGGGAACGCCAAGGTTGACGAACGTGCCGTCCAGCGTGAGCAGTTCGAGGAAGGCCTCATAGTCGAGGTTCGCGGGCGCGGTCAAGATGATCAGGTCGAAGGTTCCGGCCAGATCAGTAAACGTCGCAGGGTCGGTGGTGACGCGGTAGTCGCGGGCACCGCGCCGCATTGCGTCGTCGCGCCGGTCCAGGGTCAGGTCCAGTACGGTCGGGGGCGCGCCCAGCGCTGCCGCGATCGGCACGCCGACGTGCCCGAGGCCGCCGAAGCCGACGATCGCGACGCGCTTGTCCGCTCCGGCCCTCCAGTGCCGGAGCGGCGAGGGTAACCGCCGGCCAGCGCCCGGCCGAGCGGTTCCTCGTTGGCATACGGCCCGTAGATGCCGGCGGTGTCGATCAGGGTCATGCCGAGGTCGATCGCCTGCCGGATCACGGAGACGGACGTCTCCTCGTCTCGCGAGGCCGCCATTTCGTAGCCGAACGACATTCCCATGCAGCCGAGGCCGAGGACGCCGGTCTCCGGGCCGTGGGCCCGAGTATCGTCGTAGGCATGAGCTCCGCCTGCTTCCTGTCAACGGTTGCCGTGATACCGGGGATGTACGGAAGGGCTCGTCGGCCGCGGTTCGTCCTCCAGAATGTGCTTGAACCGGGTGACTACGCTTCTGGCGTGCGGCCATCCGGCGTACGAGGCCGACGGGCCCGACACCGGCAACGCTCGCGCACGCGCGCGTCACGTGCCAGACCGCGGTGTGCCGGGGAACCGCGTTCCGGGGTATGACAGGGCCCCCCACACGCCTACCGGCCTGTCACCGGCGACCGCACACTCGAGAACATGACACGTGAGCAGCCCATGAGCGGGGGCACCGAGCTGGGGCGTTTCCTGCGCGCCCGTCGGGCCGGGATCTCCCCCGCAGAGGCCGGTCTCACGGTCGCCTCCGGGCTGCGCCGCACGCCCGGGCTGCGCCGTGAGGAACTGGCCACCCTGGCCGGGATCAGCATCGACTACTACAACCGCCTCGAACGCGGCAGAGAGACCCGGCCCAGCCCGTCCGTCGTGGACTCCCTGGCCCGCGCCCTGCACCTGGAGGAAGACGAACACGAGCACCTGCGCAGCCTGGCCGCTCTTGCCGCCCGTACCGCGCCGGAACCTCCGACGGTGCCCAGCCGGACCGTGCGGCCGGGCGTGAAGCTGTTGCTGGAGAGTCTGCGGCCGAACCCCGCACACGTGGTCAGCCGCACCAACGACCTGCTCGCGGCCAACCCTGGCGGACTGAGACTGCTCGCCGGGATCGAGGAGTGGCCGGTCAAGCGGCGCAACATCGCCCGATATGTCTTTCTCCACCCGACCGCGCGCACCCTCTTCCACGACTGGGCCACCCAGGTCCGCGGCTGCGTCGCCAGACTCCGCGCGCTGGCCGACACCGACCCCGATGCTCCTGACCTGACCCGGCTCGCCGGTGAACTCCTCCTGAAGAGCCCGGAGTTCGCCCGCCTGTGGGAGCGCTACGACGTCAAGGGCCACGCCCACGGCCGCAAGACCTTCCACCACCCCGAGGTCGGCGACCTCACCCTCGGCTACCAGACCATGGAGCTGGAAGGCACCCCCGGCCACCGTCTCGTCACGTACTACGCCCAGCCGGGCACGGCCGACTACGACGCCCTCGTCCTCCTCGACATACTCGGCGCCCAGTCCGCGCCGCACGAACCGTCCTCTTTCGAGGACGAAACCACGTCGCCCTCCCCCTGAACCGGGCTCGGCCCGGGTTCTGGTCAGGGTCGTGCGCGCCCTTCCTGGCCGGCCTTCGCACCGAGACGCTCGGCGGACTGCGGCGCGGTGAGGTCGAGCAGGAGCATGGCGTCGTGGTCCGGGGTCCCCGGTTCTGCGGTGTAGACGCCGAGACGCTGGCCCGGGGTGTCTTCGAGGTGCATGCTCTGGCCGCTGAGGGTGAGGTCGCCGACCCGAGGATGGTGGAAGGCCTTCTGGGCCTTCTTGCGCCCCACCACGTCGTAGCGCTCCCACAACTTGGCGAACTCCGGGCTCTTCAGCAGGAGTTCACCCACCAGGCTCGTCAGGTCAGGGGCGTCCGGGTCGATGCCGGCCTGGGCTCGGAGCCTGGCGACGCAGCCGCGGACCTGGTTCTCCCAGTCGTCCTGGAAGAGGGTGCGCGCGGTGGGGTGGAGGAAGAGGTAGCGGGCCAGATTGCGCTGTTTGGCGGGCCAGTCGTCCAAGCCCGCGTACAGGGCGAGTCCTCCGGAATTCCAGGCGAGCAGGTCCATGCTGCGGCTGATGATGTACGCGGGGCTCGGCCGCAGCGTCTCCAGGACCAGCTTCAGATGCGGGCGCACGGTCCTGCTCGGCGGCGGCGGTGGCTCGGGGGCGTAGCGGGCGGCCCGGGCGGCGAGCTCACGCAGGTGCTGGTGCTCGGCCTCGTCGAGTTGCAGGGCGCGGGCGAGGGCATCGAGCACGGCGGGGCTGGGGCGGGTCTCCTTGCCACGTTCCAGGCGGACGTAGTAGTCGATGCTCATGCCGGCGAGCGTGGCCAGTTCCTCGCGGCGCAGGCCGGGGGTGCGGCGCAGACCGGTACCCACGGTGAGACCGACCTGCTCAGGGCTGGTCTGGGTGCGTCGCGCGTACAGGAACCTGCCCAGCTCCATGTCGCCGCTCCTGCTGGTGCTCTGCTCGGATGCCATACCGCCAGTCTCACACCGCGCTGACCTGCGTGGCAGGCGCGTGGGGGGCCCTGCCATACCCCCGAACACCGCTCCCTGGCACAGCCCGGCCTGCCACTGCGCCCGAAAAGGCGCGAGGCTCGATTCCTGTCAGCACCCCAGCCTTCCAGCACAGGAGACCGTCCCGTGTCCGTGTCCGCCTCACCCGCCTCCCGAGATACAGGAACAGCCGGACTGCCACCGCAAAGCAGGTCGGGTGGACGTATGGCGCTGGCCGCCGTGCTGCTCGGCTTCTTCACCATCATGGTCGACGCGATGATCGTGAACGTCGCCCTGCCCTCGATCGGACGCGGCTTCGGCAGCGGGATGACCGGGCTCCAGTGGGTGGTCGACGGCTACACCCTCGCCTTCGCCGCGTTCCTGCTGTCCGCCGGCGCGATCAGTGACCGCATCGGGGCCCGCCAGGCGTTCGCGATCGGCCTGGGCCTGTTCGTCCTGGCGTCCGCGGTGTGCGGGGCAGCGCCGAATCTGGTCGTCCTGGTGGGGGCGCGGCTGGTACAGGGAGCCGGGGCCGCCATGGTCGTTCCCGCCTCCCTCGCACTGCTGCGGGAGACCTTTCCCGACCCGGCGGAGCGGGCGAGGGCGATCGCGCTGTGGGGCGTGAGCGGCTCGGTGGGTGCGGCTGCCGGGCCCGTGGCCGGAGGCCTCCTCACGGTGATCGACTGGCGGATGATCTTCTTCGTCAACCTGCCCGTCGGCGCGGTGGCCCTGATGCTCCTCAGGCGCGCCCCGTCATCCCCGCGACAGGAGGTGCCCTTCGACTGGACCGGCCAGGTCGCCGCCGTCGCCGCCATGGGCGCGCTGACGTACGCGGTCATCGAGGCCGGCGCGGAGGGGTTCGGCACCGCGCGGGTCCTGGTCGCGTTCACCGTGGCAGCCCTGGCGGCCCTCGCCTACCTGGTCGCGCAGGCCCGTGGCCGGCATCCGATGACACCACTGCCGCTGTTGCGCTCCCGCACGATGTCGCTCTCCGCCGCCGTCGGGTTCGCTCTGAACGTCGGCTTCTACGGAATGATCTTCCTGCTGGGGCTGTATCTCCAGCAGGTGCACGGACTGAGCGCGCTCGCCACCGGTGTGGGATTCCTGCCGATGACCGTGCTCACCTCTTTCATGGGCCCTGTCGCCGCCCGCCTCGCCACACGGTTCGGTGCGCGTATTCCGGTGATCATCGGTCAGTGCCTCATGGCGGCCGGGCTGCTCGCGATGGTGACGGTGCCGGCCGGGGCGCCGGTATGGCTGTCCGTGGTGCTGATGGTGCCCGTCGGCGCCGGCGGTGCGATGGCCGTGACCGCACTGGTGGCCCTGCTGCTGGAGAACGTGCCCGCCGAGCGGGCCGGCGTCGCCAGCGGTGTACTGAACGCGGCCCGTCAACTCGGCGGCGCCCTGGCCGTCGCCGTCTTCGGCGCGCTGGTCGCCGACCGGACCCGGTTCGTCTCCGGGCTGCACACCAGCCTCCTGATCGCCGCGGCGGTGGTGGCGGCCAGCGTCGTCGCCACCGTGCTACTCCGGCCCGCCCAGCGCACGACATGAAGGGAAACACCGTGAGCATCGCCTCTTCGGCCGGAACTCCCGTCGCACGCTGACCGGCCCCCTGTCCCACCCCGCTCCACGACACAAGGAACATCCCATGCAGACCGTCACCCTCAACAACGGCGTCAAGATGCCGATCCTCGGCTTCGGCGTCTTCCAGATCGCGCCGGACCAGACCGAGCGGGCCGTCACCGACGCCCTGGCCGCTGGATACCGGTCCCTCGACACCGCCGCCGCCTACGGCAACGAGGAGGCCGTCGGCCGCGCCATCAAGAACAGCGGCATCCCCCGCGAGGAACTGTTCGTCACCACCAAGCTGTGGGTGCAGGACACCGGCGAGGAGAACACCGAGCGCGCCTTCGAGACCTCGCTGGACAAGCTCGGCCTGGACTACCTCGACCTGTACCTCATCCACCAGCCCTACGGCGACGTCCACGGCTCCTGGAAGGCCATGGAAAACCTGAACCGCGAAGGCCGGACCAAGGCGATCGGCGTCTCCAACTTCTACCCCGACCGGCTCGTCGACCTCATCGACCGCAACGAGATCACACCCGCGGTCAACCAGATCGAGACCCACCCGTTCCACCAGCGCACCGCCGACCAGGAGTTGATGCGCGAGCGCGGCGTGCAGATCGAGTCGTGGGGCGGCTTCGCAGAGGGCAAGAACGGCCTCTTCACCAACCCGGTGCTCAGCGGCATCGCCGAGCAGCACGGAAGGTCCGTCGCGCAGGTCGTCCTTCGCTGGCTGGTCCAGCGTGAGGTCGTCGCCATCCCCAAGTCGGTCCGCGCCGACCGGATGAAGGAGAACCTCGACGTCTTCGACTTCGAGCTCACCGACGACCAGATGGCGGCCATCGCCACCCTGGACACCGGCAGCTCGCTGTTCTTCGACCACCGCGACCCGGCCGCGGTCAGCCGAATCGGCAACGTCCGCATTCACGACTGACCCGGAAGGCGCGACAGCGCTTCACCGGAGCTTCCTGACGTGGGTGCCCCGCACCACGCGGCCCTTTGCGCCCACGCCGGAGAAAATGGTCGGCGCGACCGGCAGCATCGGACGACTCGCAGCGCAGGCCGCGCAGAGGCGTGGCCTGCGCCCGTGCGCACTCGTACGCGACGTACAGCGACCTGAGCGGCTGCTCCCCGCCGGCGTGATCAGCGAGCGCTTCGAGTGCGACGTACACCGCATCGAAGCGCTCGCCCCCTACTCCGACGACTACGACGAGACAGTCGCGCGCAGTGTCCGCGAGCAGGAGGCCGATGCGCGGCCGGTCATCGCCGGCCTCTCCGCCTCGATCGAGCGTTACGACACAGTGCTGATGAGGAACACCCGCATGCCGGTGCCGATGTCCGACAGTGGCTGCGGCCCAGCGGCCTTCTCCGGCTCCGAGCTGGGAAGCGTCGGCGATCCGCGGGCATGCCAACCCGGCTGGTCAAGACCGCCCCGTGCCGCTTGAGAGCGTTGCCCACCCAGTACACCGCTCTCCTCACCCCTTGATGGCCCCGGTGAGCATGCCCTCGGCGAAGTGCTTCTGGAGGAAGGGGAAGGCCACGGTGATGGGAAGCAGGGTGAGCACCACGACTGCCATCTGCAGAGAGAGTGGAGCCGTCTGGGCGTGGCCCTCCACGCCGTAACCCGAGTTGACCTGGCCGGGCATGTTCATCCCGAGGTTGACGTACTGGTACAGCACGTACTGCAGCGGCCACTTCTCGCTCTCGGCCGGCATGTAGAGCATCACGCTGAAGAAGGTGTTCCAGTAGCCGACCGCGGAGAAGAGAGTGATCACGGCGTTGACGGCTCGGGAGGTGGGCAGCACCACCGACCACAGGATGCGCCATTCACCGGCGCCGTCCATGCGGGCGGCGTCGATGAGTTCGGCGGCGGTGGTGGAGTAGAAGGAGCGCAGCACGAGGATGTTGAAGACGCTGACCGCGCTGGGCAGGATCAGGGCCCAGTACTTGCCGTAGCCCCCGAGTTCACTCACCACCAGGAAGGTGGGGATCAGGCCGCCGCTGACGAACATGGTGACGACCAGGATCAACAGCAGGAAGCGATGGCCGAGGGATCGGGCCCGGGACAGGCCATAGGCGCACAGTACGGAGACGGCCATGGAAATGGCTGTGCCGACGAGTGTCACGCCGAGGGTGATCATCAGCGACCGTCGTACGGGGCCGCCCGAGAGCATGGTGCGGTATGCCTCGAAGGTGATGCCGTCCGGTACGAGAACCAGCCCTCCGGCCTTGTTGATGGCGTGCGGGGTGGAGATGCTGGTCAGCACCACGCAGTAGAGCGGTACGAGGATCAGCAGCGCCACGATGCCCAGCGTCAGGCCCTTGGCACTCTGGCCGACGGCAGTCAGCGGCTCGTCCCAGACCGGGCGGTCGGGGTTGCGGCGGCCGGCCGTGGACCGCGCGGGCGCGGTTGTCGTCACAGCGGTCATTTCCGGTACAGTCCGTCCTCGCCGAAGCGGTGGGCCAGGGCGTTGGCGCCCCAGAGGAGCAGCAGCGAGATGACGCTCTTGAAGATGCCCGCCGCCGCGCCGTAGCTGTAGTTCTGGGTGCCGATGCCGTAGTAGAAGGCGAAGGTGTCGAGCACGTCGGCGGCGTCGTGGCCGACGGCCTGGCGCTGGATGAGCAACTGCTCGAACCCGACGGTCAGCGCATTGCCCAGACGCAGGACGAGCATCAGCACGATGATGCCGCGCATGCCGGGCAGGGTGATGTGCCACATCCGCCGCCACCGGCGGGCCCCGTCGACGGCCGCGGCCTCGTACAGGTTCTGGTCGATGGCGGCGAGCGCGGCGAGGAAGACGATGATGCCCCAGCCCGCGTCCTTCCAGACCACTTGGGAGGTGACCAGGAACGCGAAGATGTGCGGGTCGGTCATGACGTTCCAGGTGTCCATGTGGTGCTGGCGCAGGAACTGGTTGAGCAGGCCGGCGCCGCCGATCATCTGCTGGAACAGCGTGACGACCAGCACCCAGGAGTAGAAGTGCGGCAGAAAGGTGATGGCCTGGACGACCGATCGGACCCGCCGGCTCAGTACGGAGTTGAGCAGCAGCGCCAGCAGAACCGGGACGGGGAAGAACAGCACCAGCTGGACGGCGCTGATGTAGAGGGTGTTCTCCAGTGCGTGCCAGAACAGCCGGTCGCCGAAGAGCTGTTGGAAGTTGTCCAGGCCGACCCACTCGCTGTGCAGGACACCGTCCAGCGGGTCGTAGAACTGGAACGCGGTGATGGTACCCATCATCGGCAGGTAGTTGAAGACGACCAGCAGGACGATGGCCGGCAGGGTCATCAGGATCAGGGTCTTGTCACGGCGCAGCCGGATCCGCCAGCTCAGTCGCTTGTCAGCGGCTTCTCGCGAATGCCGTCGCCGGTCGGCGCGTCCGCGGGGACCGGCTTTGCCGTCGTCCTGCTGTCCTCTGCTGCCCGGCGCGAGCGTCGAGGCCATGATTCCTCCTTGTACGGGGATACGGCGTACAGGGATTCGGCGCTGGTGCCCCGTGACACCGGCGGCCGGGCGGTCGCGGCTACTGGCCGGTGCCGAGCTTGTCCAGGACCTCGGACTGGTACCAGGCAACCAGTCGGTCACCGCCGCCGCTTCCCTTCCAGGTACTGAGCGCGTCCTGGAAGGCGGAGACCGGCTTGAGGCCGTGTGCGACGTCCTTGACGGTGTCCTCGACCGCCTGGGCGGCGTCGGCGGTGGCGAAACGCTTCGGCACGGTGATGTTCATGTTGAAGAACACCGGCTTGTACACGTACCTGACGGCCTCGGCGTTCCACGCGCACCGGTCCTTGGTGACCTGCGGGAAGTCCGGGTTGTAGAACACCTGGAGGGCGCTGGCCAGGAACGGGAAGGTCTGCGCCTGTACGTCGGCCAGGCCGGCCTTCGTGGGGCTCGGGCCGTGCGGGCCCTTCCTCCAGTCGACGCCCTCCACACCGAAGTTGACCATGAGGTGCTCGGCCGAACCGAAGGGCGCCGCCAGGTAGTCGGCGATGCGCAGGCACTCCTCGAGCTGGGCGGGCTTCAGCTTGGCGTTGAGGTAGCTGAAGAACCCGGCCGGCGGGGTGAGGAAGAGCCGTGGCGCGGACTTGCCGTCCGCCGAGAAGGGCTTGAAGGAGGCGCGCCGGTAGTTCTCGTTCGCGGCGACGCCGGCCTGGGCGTCCGTCTCGTTCCAGATCCCCTGACCGCCGGCCCCGATCAGCGCCTTGCCGGCGTAGAAGCGCGTGGTGGCGTCGTTGCTGTTGCCCGCCAGCACGTCGGGGTGAAGGTAGCCGGACTTGGCGAGCTTGTGGGCCCAGTTGAGAGCCTCGATGAACTGGGGCTGCTCGTAGTGGTGCACCAGCTTCCCGTCGACCACGGCGAACTTCGCGGCGTAGTCGAAGATCTGGAAGAGGTAGGTGTACAGGTCGTCGAAGGCCCACACACCGGCCTTGGCGCTGGTGAGTTCCTTGCCGAGATCCCAGAACCGGTCGATGGACGTGATCTCGTCGGCGTCGATGCCCTTGGCCTCGAAGATGTCGCCGCGGTAGTAGAACTGGCCGGGCAGGACGAAGCCGCTGGAGAAGCTGGGTATGCCGTACAGCCTGTCTTCCCAGACCCCGCCCCGCCACGCCCCGGTGGGCAGGGCGGCGAGGTTCGGATACTTCTTGATCTTGTCGCCGGCCAGGTACGGCGTGAGGTCGGCGAGCTGGGTGCCTGCGAGCTTTCCCAGATTGAACAGTGCGTTCCACCAGCCCGGCAGCTGCACCCAGTCCGGGAGTCTGCTCGCGGCGGTGAGCGTGGTGATGGTGGTGTTGTACGTGTTGCCGTTGGCCGGCTTCATCGTCATCGTCGCGCCCAGGGCCTTGTTCATCGCCCGGTAGTACGAGTTGCCGGGGGACGGGATCGCGCCCCACAACGGGGTCAGCGTCGTGTAGTGACCTCCGGCGCCGGGCACACCACCGACCGTCTTGACCGGAGTCGACGGGTAGTTGAGGAATCCCGGGTCGGCGACGGCGTCGGCGGCTCCCTTGACCGAGGGGATGTCGGGCTGGACCGCGGTACTGGGGATGTGGGCCGGAACCGCGGCGGCGATGCCCTTCTTGGAGTTGGTGCCGCCGCGGCTCTTGCCCCCGCCGTCGCCGCATGCGGCCAGCAGCGGCGACAGCGCAGCCGCCCCGGTCACGGCGATCGCGCCGTTGACGAAGGACCGTCGGTTCAGCTCGTGGGTCATGATGGGTCGCCTCTTCTCGTCGAAGCGCTTCGACATTCGCGGCGACCTTAGCGACGGGTAACGTTACCCACAAGAGGTCCGACGAAGCCGGTTCGTGATCTTAAGTCAGCTTAAGTAGGCCTACTTCAAGGTCTATTGACATGTCGTGAACCCGCATGCGACTTTCGAAGCGCTTCAACGAATCAGCCGGTGCGGCAGGGATCTACGCTGCCTCGCCCGGTCCCCACCAGCCGTCGCCGACTGCCGCATGCCCGAGGGGTTGCCCGCTGTGAGTACCGCTTCCGTGCCCGCCGACCTGCCTTCCGGGCCGACCGCGGCCCGGCTCCCGTTCTGCGACCCGGGCCGCTCACTCGCGGAACGCGTCGAGGACCTGCTGTCGCGCTCGACCCCCGCCGAGCGGATCGCGATGCTCCACCGGTACGGGCCCGCCGTCCCCCGCCTCGGCGTCGCCGCGTTCCGCACGGCACCTGAGCGCTGCACGGTGTCGCCTGGCCGGGTCCTGCGACCACCTTCCCGCAGCCCTTGTGGCTGGGCGCCACCTGGGACGAGGACCTGATGCACCAGATCACCACCGCGATCGAGTTGCGGGCCTTCCAGCACCACCGTCGGCCGGCCACGGGCGAGGGGGCCATCAGCCTCCAGGCGTGACCGCCTGTCACCGGACCTCTTGCCCCCGCGCGGAACGTTCCCCGCGGCACACTCCCCCCGACCACACTCCTCAGGACGGACATGGCGTTCTACGACAATCCCGTGATCCCCGGCTTCAGCCCCGACCCGAGCATCTGCCGGGCCGGTGACGACTACTACGTGGCCACGTCCAGCTTCGAGTACGTACCCGGCGTGCCGATCTGGCACAGCCGGGACCTCGTGCACTGGCGGCTGATCGGACACGCGCTGGACCGCCCCTCGCAGCTGGCGCTGCCCGACACGGCACCGGCCTCCACGGGGGTGTACGCGCCCACCCTGCGCCACCACGACGGCCTGTTCTGGCTGATCACGACCGTGGTCGCCGGGGCGGGCAACATCCTGGTGACCGCCGAGAACCCGGCCGGACCGTGGTCGGACCCGGTGCCGATCGCGATACCGGGCATCGACCCCTCCCTCTCCTGGGACGAGGACGGAACCTGCTGGTGCGTCTTCTCCGACGACGGCATCCGTGCCGTGCGCATCGACCCCAAGTCCGGCGAACTGCTGGGTGAGCTGGTGCACCTGTGGTCCGGCACCGGGCTCCAGTACCCCGAGGGCCCGCACCTCTACCGGGTCGGCGAGTGGTGGTACCTGCTGCTGTCGGAGGGCGGCACCGAACGCGGCCACGCCCTGTCGCTGGCCCGCACCCGCGCCCTGCCGGGCCCGTTCCAACCCCACCCGGCCAACCCGGTGCTGTCCCACCGCAGCACCAACCACCCCGTCCAGAACACCGGCCACGCCGACCTGGTCCAGGCACATGACGGCACCTGGTGGATGGTGCTGCTGGGCACCCGGCCCCGCGGCGACACCCCCATGTACCACGGCATGGGCCGGGAGACGTTCCTCGTCCCGGTGCGCTGGCAGGACGGCTGGCCACTGCCCGGCCCGATCGAACTGCGCTCTCCAGCACCGCAGTTGACCCCGCATACCTGGCCGCAGGAACCGGACCGCGACGACTTCGACTCCCCCGTCCTCGCCCCCGGCTGGGTCGAACTGCGGCGCCGGGACCCGGACGCCGTCCGGCTCGACGAGCGGCCCGGCCACCTCGTGCTGCATGCCCGCACCGACAGCCTGGACACGCCCGGCGCCCTCTTCGTGGGCCGACGCCAGCGCGACGCCGACTGCCGCGCACGCACCCTGGCCGACGTGGTCGAAGGCGGCCGGGGCGGGCTCGCTGTACGGCTGGACGAGGCCCACCACTACGAGGTCGAGGTGGGCGACGGCGCGGTGCGCGCGATCGCCCGGATCGGCCCGCTGCGCCACGTCATCACCGAACACCCCGTACCAAACGGCCCGTTGACCCTGCGGATCGACGTCACGACCACCGACGTCCTGCCGCCCACGGTCACCTCCCGGGGCACCGGGCCCGACGACGCTCCCCCGCCCGGTCTGCGGACCGGCGGCCCCGACACCCTCCGCCTCGGCTACGAAACGGCGGCCGGCGCCTTCGAGATCCTCGCCGAACTCGACGGCCGCTACCTCACCACCGAGGTCGCCGGCGGCTTCACCGGACGCGTCTTCGGCATGTACGCCACGCGGTGCAGCGCGGCCTTCGACTGGTTCGAACTGCGGTCCGCCTGATGGGCCGTTGCACACCTCGGCCGCACTCAATGGACGGTTCGGCCGGGGTGCAGTTGCACGACCACGATGGAGTACGCCGGCACGGTCTGCCGCGTCGCGCTGCCCGAGGTGACCGAGCCGATCGCGTGGGCGTTCTTGAGGTAGGAGTACACGGTCGGGGTGGCCGTCGACGGTGTGAACCCGCTGTAGGACAAGGCGACTTGGGCGTCATTGGCCGGGTCCTTGTTGATGAGCATGACGTCCACGTCGCCGCCTGCCCGCCGGACCGCGTGCGCGGTGAGCGACGACGTCGAACTGGCGGCTCGCCTCACGCGACGCACCCGATGCCGGACGCGAGTCTTGACAACATCCAGCTCGACCCCAATAGCCTTTCGAAAATCCGCTCTACTGTACGTATATACGACACGCGGACCCCCGAGGCCGCATCGCGACTTCGATCCGCGCGGCCTGGCCATGAGCAGCCCCGTGCACTGCGGTCTCACCGAGACGAGTTGGCCCCGTTCCGCCCCTACCGCGCCATGTTGAAGGCGACGAGGATGATCGTGAAGCCTGCCGCCGGCGACTCCCACGGACTGCCGTCGAGGTCCATCAGGCTGGTGCCCAGCGAGGTGACCGCCTGGCCCCGGATCAGGGTCAGGCCGTTGGGAAGGATGTGACGCACGCAGATCCTCCGGCCGGAGAGTCCAGCCGGACCGAACGAATCGATGCCGGGAAGGTGGCGCTCGCGCAGCGCGGCGGATCGTACGACGCGGGCGTTGTACGGGGGAGAGGCGACCGCGAGAGCGATGACCGGCGAAGGAGGCCCGAGCCGAAGAGCACCACGGTCAGTACGGAGAACACCACGGCCAGTACGGCAAGCAGCAGCGCGGGAAAGGCGAAGACGATGGCGAACGCCCGTGGAAGGACATGGCCGAACCAACCGCCGAGCCATGCACCGGCCACGGCGAGGATGGTGCCGACCGTGGTCGGATCCGCACCGGACCGGTGCTGCGCCGAGGGGCCCTGGCCTGCGGCAAGGTTGCCCGTGTGACTCGGGTCGTACGGCGCGGACAGTGGGGCGAACACGGCGATCAGGACGACCAGCAGGCACCAGGCCGCTGAGAACACCAGCACCGGGGCGCCCGGTTGCCCCGAGCCCCAGCTCGACAGCGCAGCCGCGCTATTGGGCTCCCGCCGACAACCGCTTGGCCGCCTCCCGCTTCCGATGGCGGTAGCGGGCCCGCATGGCGTCGCTCGCGGCGGGGCCGGCGGTGAAGACGTAGGCGTCACTGTCGTCGAGCCGGCGACCGGTGACCGCGTCGACGACGGCGGGGTCGACCTCTTCTCCCGTCGCGGCCTCGATGAGGACCATGCTGCGCTCCTCCGGCGCGAGGCGGGAGTTGCCCCAGGCGGTCAGCGCCACGATGACCGGCCACAGGGAGCGCCCCAGGGCGGTGAGCACGTACTCGTGACGCACCGGGTTCGTCTGGTAGGGACGGCGCTCCAGCAGGCCGTCCGCGACCAGGGCCTTGAGGCGGGTGGTGAGCATGCTGGAGGACACGCCCAGGTTCTCCTGGAACTGATCGAAGCGGGAGTAGCCGTCGAAGGCGTCCTGGAGGATCAGCAGCGTCCACCACTCGCAGACGTGCTGCGCCGCCGCGCACAGCGGGCTCTCCCGGTCTTCCAGGCTGATTCGGCTCGGCAATTTGACCGCCCTCAATCCGTTACTGCTAAAGTCGAAGCCACTTGGTTCTATTTTAGCACCACCAGATGGCCGGGCCTTCGTGCGCCCGCGACCAGTAACGTCTGGCGAGAGTGAGTCTCTTCATGCCCGCCCTGTCGGTACTCGACCATGTCCTGATCCGTCCCGACCAGACCAGCGGTGACGCGATCGCCGCCACCACAGCCCTGGCACAGCGGGCCGACGCCGTCGGTTACCGCCGCTACTGGATCGGCGAGCACCACAACGTCGCCAGCCTCGTGTCCACCAATCCGTCCGTGCTCCTCGGGCTCGTCGCGGCGGCGACGGAACGCATCCGAGTGGGCCCGGGCGGCATCCAGCTGCCGAACTACGGCGCCCTGGCCGTCGCGGAGAACTTCGCCCTCCTTGAGGCGGCGCTCCCGGGCCGTGTCGACCTGGGTGTCGGACGCGCCCCCGGCGGCGACGGCGTCACGACCTTCCTGTTGCGCGGCGGCCGCAGCGACGAAGGGGGCGACCGGTACCCTGAGCAGGTCGAGCAGCTCGCCGCGATGATGACCGGGAGCGGCCTGGATCTCGAGATCGGTAACGCGGGGCAGACGAGCGCATACAACCTCAAGGCCACTCCAGGAGCCATGAGCGTGCCCGAGGTGTGGCTGCTGGGCTCCGGCACCTACTCGGCCGAGCCGGCCGCACGGCAGGGCAGGCCCTTCGTCTTCGCGCACCACTTCGCCGGGCACGGCACGGAGCGGGCCCTGGCGGCGTACCGGAGCGCGTTCCGCCCTTCGCGGCAACTCGCCGAGCCGAAGGCGTTCATCGTCGTCAACGCCGTCGTCGCGGACACCGCCGAGGAAGCGGACTTCCTGGCCCTCTCGCAGTTGCACATACTGGCCCGCTTCGAAACCGGCCAACCCTTCGGACGCCAGTTCCTCGCGGAGGAAGCCGCCGAACTCCCGATCACGGATGCACTGCGTCCCGTCATCGACGCCCTCCGCGAGACCTTCGTCATCGGCGACGCCACCACAGCGGCCAAGCAGGTCACGGCCTTGGCCGACCGCTTCGACGTCGACGAAATCATGATCCACCCGGTGCCGTCCGCCCGCCGTGGGGGCCCCACGCGGCGCTCTCCCGGCCGGGAACGAACCCTCGAACTCCTCGCTCGCGAACTCCTCGCTCGCGAACTCCTCGGATGACGCGGCGTCCATCAAACAACGAGAAGAGATCAGACCATGGTGAAACTCTCGATCGTGGAACAGGCCACGGTCGCGCGCGACAAGACCGCGATCGACGCGTTCGACGAGGCACTGGCCACCACCCGGCACGCGGAGCGGCACGGCTTCCACCGGATGTGGTTCGCCGAACACCACGGCCTCGGCACCGTGGGCTCGCACGCGCCCGAGGTCCTCATGGGCGTCGTGGCACGCGAGACCGAGCGCATCCGCATCGGCTCCGGCGCGATCCTGCTGAACCACTACAGCCCACTGAAGGTCGCCGAACTGTTCCTGCAGTTGGAGACCGTGGCACCGGGGCGCTTCGACATGGGCCTCGGACGGGCCACCACCGGCCCGCTCGTCGACATGGCCCTCAAGCGTGACCGGGACAGCGGACATCTCGACGACTTCGACCAGCAGGTGCAGGAGGTACTGGCGTTCCTGCACCACGACTTCCCGGCCGATCACCCCTTCCGTCACATCGATCTCATGCCGACCGTCACCGCCCGCCCCGACCCGTGGATCCTCGGCTCCTCCGGCAGCAGCGCCGGTCTGGCCGCCGCCCTCGGCGTCGGCTACTCCTTCGCCGGGTTCATCAACCCGGGCGGAGCGGTCCCCGCCCTGCGGGCCTACCGCAAGGCGTTCAAACCCACTCCCTACGGCGCCGGGACCCCTCAAGTCATGCTCGGCGTCGCCGTGTTCGCCGCCGACACCGACGAAGAGGCGCGCCGGATGACGTGGCCGACCCGGGCCATCTTCGACAGTCTGGGCCGAACCGGACGTGCCCCGGTCGTCCCGTCCATCGACGAGGCGTCCCGCACGCTCACCACCGCGCAGAAGGACGAACCGTCCAGGATCGTGAACGGCCGATGGCCCCGGCAGGTCGCCGGCCGCCCCGAAGCGGTGCGGGACCAGCTCCTCCAGATGATCGAACAGACCGGGGCGACCGAAGTGATGCTCCAGAGCATCAACCCCGACCAGGAGGCCCGCCGGTACTCCCACGCACTCATCGCCGACGCTCTGGGCGTCAGGCCCGAGGTGCGCCCGACCACCGTCGACGCAGCGTAAGTCGGCTTACCGGTCTGCTGTGCCGGCACCGCAGACCGGTCGTTTCGCCTGCCTTGTGCCCGCCGCTCAGTGCAGCCGGGCGACCCTGCCCGCCCGCACCCAATCCGGCTCCGCCATGCCGGTTTCCTCGGTGATGACCCCGTGACCGGTGCCCCGCTGCGCCTGTTGATCGCCGACGACCACGCCGTGGTCCGGGCCGGTCTGCGGGCCCTGCCGGATGGCGATCCGGACCTCGAAGCGGTCGGGGAGGCGGGCAGTGGCGAGGAGGCCGTCCAGCTGGCCCTGGGGCTCGCGCCCGACGTCATGCTGATGGATCTGCGGTTCGCGAGCGCCGGTCGGAGCATCGACGGGATCGAAGCCACCCGCCGGCCGGCCGCCGAGGTACCGGGCCTGCCTGTGGTGATGCTGACCAGTCCGGGACCCGAACAAGCCGTCGGAAAGGGTGAGTTGATCACCGCCGTGGAGGTACCGGCGTATCCGCGTCCGCTGCGGTCCGGCTACCTGAAGGTGCGCGACCGCCAGTCCTACGAGTTCGCCCTCACCTCCGCCGCCGTCGCCCTGCACATCCGCGGCGGCGTGATCCGCGAGGCCAAGGTCGCCGCCGGTGGCGTCGGCACGGTGCCTTGGAAACTACCCGCCGTCGAACGAGCCCTCGTCGGTGAACGCCCCTCGGACCGGCTCTGGGCCCGGGCGGCGGAGTCGGCCTCGGACGGGGCACGCCCCCTCACGCACAACCGCTTCAAGATCGAGCTGCTCAAGCGGACCGTCGAACGCCAGCTGCGCATCGTAGGAGACATCGCATGAGCCCCCAGCCGCAGGCAGCCGTCGGCGCACCGCTCTCCCGTGTGGACGGGCGGCTCAAGGTGACCGGTCAGGCGAAGTACGCGGCCGACCACGAGCCCGAGGGTGTCGTGCATGCGGTTGTCGTCGACAGCAGCGTCGGCCGCGGCCGCATCACCGGCATCGACAGCCGCGCCGCCGAAGCCCAGCCCGGCGTCCTGAAGGTCGTCCACCACCGCAACGCCCCGAAGCTGCCCTACGGCCCGAACCCGGGCTCGCTCAACCTTCCGGGTGAGCGGCTGCGCGTCTTCCAGGACGACCAGGTCCGCTTCCACGGGCAGCCGGTCGCCGTCGTCGTGGCCACCACCCTGGAGGCCGCCCAGCACGCGGCGAACCTGGTGAAGGTCGACTACGACTCCGAGCAGCCCGTCACCGATCTCTCCGATGCCCCGCCCGCGGGCGATCCCAGGACCTACGCGCGCGGCGACGCGGAGGCGGCCCTGCAATCCGCCGCCGTACGGCTGGAGATGACGTACCGCCTCTCCCGTGACCATCACAACGCCATGGAGCTCCACGCCACCGTCGCCCAGTGGGACGGCGACCGGCTCACGCTGTGGGACAAGACCCAGTGGGTGCAGAGCCCACGGGCCGAACTCGCCGCGAACTTCGGACTTCCGGCGGAGAACATCCGCGTGATCTCGCCGTTCGTCGGCGGCGCGTTCGGCAACGCGGCGCGGGCCTGGCCGCACATCACGATCGCGGCCCTCGCGGCTCGCGAGGTGGGGCGGCCCGTCAAGCTCGTACTGACGCGCAGGCAGCTCTACTTCGAGGTGGGCTACCGGCCGGCGTACGAGTACAAGGTGCGCCTCGGCAGCGACCGGAGCGGGCGCCTGACGGCGATGACCCACGACCTGCGGGCCGAGACTTCCCGGTACGAGACGTTCGCCGAGCGCGGCGTCATCTCCCCCGGACAGATGCTCTACACCACGCCCAACGTCGCCCAGACGTACCGGACGGTGCCGCTCGATGTGAACACCCCGACGCCGATGCGCGGCCCGGGGTACTCCAGCGCCGCCTTCCCCATCGAGAGCGCGATGGACGAACTCGCCCACGAGCTGGGCGTCGACCCCATCGAGCTGCGGCGGCGCAACGAACCCGAGAACGACCAGTCCAGCGGGCAGCCGTTCTCCACCCGGCGGCTGCGCGACTGCTACACCGTCGGCGCCCGCGAGTTCGGCTGGAGCCGCCGCAACCCGAAGCCGCGCTCCACCCGCGACGGCGACTGGCTCATCGGCACCGGCATGGCGACCGCGCTCTACGACACCCTGCGGGCCCCGGCCCAGGCCCGGGTGCGGCTGGACGCCGACGGTACCGCCCTGGTCGAGTCGTCGACCAGCGACATGGGTCCCGGCACCTACACCTCCATGACCCAGGTCGCCGCCGACGCCCTCGGCCTCACGGTCCGCAACGTGACCTTCCGGCTCGGCGACACGAACATGCCCACGGCCCCGCTGCACGGCGGCTCGCTGACCATGGCCAGCGTCGGATCCACGGTCCAGGACGGCTGCGACAAGCTGCGGCAGCAGGCCATCCAACTGGCCGTCGGGGACTCGCGATCACCGCTGTACGGCACCGACGCCGACGACATCGTCGTGCGGGGCGGCCGACTGCACCTGAGCGACAACCCTGCACGCGGGGAGACGTACCGGCAGCTCCTCACCCGCAACAACCGCGCGTACCTGGAAGCGGCGGGTTCGTGGACCCCGAGCCAGTCCCGGTCGTCCATGTACGCCTACGGGGCGGTGTTCGCCGAGGTCGGCGTGGACGCGCGCCTCGGTCTGGTCCGGGTGCGGCGGATGCTCGGAGTCTTCGACGCGGGGCGCATCATCAGCCCCAAGCTGGCCGACAGCCAGGCCATCGGCGCGATGGTCGGCGGCATCGGCGCGGCCCTGCTCGAACATACGGTCACCGACCACCGTGACGGCCGGATCGTCAACGCCAACCTCGCCGACTACCTGGTCCCGGTCAACGCCGACGTCCGCGACCTGCGGGCGATCTACCTCGACGGCCGGGACGACGAGGCCGACCCCATCGGCGTCAAGGGCCTCGGTGAGGTCGTCCTGGTCGGCGTGGCGCCGGCCATCGCCAACGCCGTCTTCCACGCCACCGGCCGCCGGGTCCGCGAACTGCCCATCACCGCCGAGGCGTTGCTCTGAGTCATGCCCTGGGCGGTCCTGGCCGGTGCTGGCCATCACCGCCCGGGCGCACCCCACGTCGTGCCGCGGAAACGCGGGACGGCCCGGGCCGCCGCCGCGTACTTCCGTTCCCCCGCGGCGCGGCGGCGGCCCGTTCACTCCGAGCTTTCTCGAAGGACCTTTCTCGAAGGACCATCCATGCTGAACATCGCGGACACGCTGCACTCGTGGTGCGGCGAGGCCCGCTCCTTCGCCCTCGCCACCGTCGTCGGCGTCAGCGGCAGCGCGCCCCTGCCCCCGGGCACCGCGCTCGCCGTCGACACCGACGGCAACGCGACCGGCAGCATCTCCGGCGGCTGCGTCGAAGGAGCCGTCTACGACCTGTGCCGCGAGATCCTCGACTCCGGAGGAGCCCCGCAGCGCGGGCGGTTCGGCTACTCCGACTCCGATGCCTTCGCGGTCGGCCTCACCTGCGGCGGTGAGCTCGACGTGCTGGTGCAACGTGTCGAACCCACCGCCCTGCCGCACCTGATCCGAGCTCTCGAAGCCGTGGGAAACGGCCGCCCCGGCGCCGTGGCCCAGGTCGTCGACGGCCCCGCGGAACTGCTGGGACGCACGCTGAGCCTTGTCGGCCACGACGGCGCACACGAGGGAACCCTGGGCGGCGGCACGCGCCTGGACGCGGCGGTGGCGGCACAGGCCCGCGCGCTGCTGCAGGCCGGGCGCACCGGCCGTATCGAGGTGGGAGGGGACGGCGACACCTGCCCCGAGCCCCTGTCCGTACTCGTCCACGTCAACGCGTCCTCGCCCCGGATGCTGATCTTCGGCGCGGTCGACTTCGCCGCCGCCCTCAGCCGGGCCGGGTCGTTCCTCGGCTATCGGGTCACCGTCTGCGACGCCCGCCCCGTCTTCGCCACGCCCACCCGCTTCCCCCACGCCGACGAGGTCGTCGTCGACTGGCCGCACCGCTACCTGGACCGCACCGAAGTGGACAGCCGTACGGCCGTCTGCGTCCTGACCCACGACGCCAAGTTCGACATCCCCCTGCTCAGCCGGGCTCTCGGCCTCCCCCTCGCCTATGTGGGCGCGATGGGCTCCCGCCGCACCCACGACCAGCGCCTGGAACGCCTGCGTGAAGTCGGCGTCTCCGAGGCACAACTGGCCCGCCTGCACTCCCCCATCGGTCTCGACCTCGGCGCCCGCACCCCCGAAGAGACGGCCATCTCCATCACCGCTGAGATCATCGCCCACACTCACCACGGCACCGGCCTGCCCCTGACTCACAGCACCGGTCCGATCCACCCCACGGCCCCAGTCCGCAGCCTGGCGAGGTCATGACCCGTGTGAAAGGCGAGTGGGGTGCTCTGCCGTGCCAACGCGACGGCGGGGCGAGTACCGCTCATGGTCACCGGCGGGCCCAAAGACCGGCCCGGCTCCACATCGCCGCTCCTCGCGGTGCGCCCAGACGCCATGGCTTTGCGTGTCATCCGCTCTCACCTGGTCGGCCCCACGGTGGGGGGCCCTGTCATTCCCCCGCAGAACCCGGCCTGCCACGCGGAGAGAAACGGCGCGAAGGTGGTTTTCGAGCCAGAGAGGAACCCGCCGGAAGGCGATCAAGCGGAGAGAGCTGATGCGCTACATCAAGCTGCGTGACCTGGAGGTTTCCCGGATCGGTCTCGGCGCCATGGGAATGTCCCACGGCTACACCGACTCCGGAACCGACGAAGCGGAGTCCGTCCGCACCCTGCACCACGCCCTGGAGCTGGGCGTCACCTTCATCGACACCGCCGAGATCTACGGCCCGTACGCCAACGAGGAGCTGCTCGGCCGGGCCCTCAAGCGGCGCCGCGACCAGGTCGTGCTGGCGACGAAGTTCGGCCTCGTCTCGCACACGGGCGCCGGTGTGTGGCACCTCGACAGCAGCCCGGCCAACATCCGCACCGCCGTCGAAGGCTCGCTCACCCGCCTGGGCACGGACCACATCGACCTGTACTACCAGCACCGGGTCGACCCGAACATCCCGATCGAGGACACCGTCGGCGCTCTTGCCGAGCTCGTCGCCGAGGGCAAGGTCCGCGCCATCGGCCTGTCCGAGGCCGGGCCCGACACCATCCGCCGCGCGCACGCCGTACATCCGGTGACCGCGGTGCAGTCGGAGTACTCGCTGTGGACCCGCGACCCCGAGGCCCGGGTGCTGCCGCTGCTGCGCGAGCTGAACATCGGCTTCGTGCCGTTCGCGCCCCTCGGCCACGGCTTCCTCACCGGCACGATCCGCTCGACCGACGCCTTCAAGGAAGGCGACTTCCGGCACGGCAACCCGCGCTTCACCGGCGAGAACTTCCAGCGCAACCTGCGCCTCGCCGACGAGGTCCAGGCCGTCGCCGCGGAAGCGGACGTCACCCCGGCCCAGGTCGCCCTGGCCTGGCTCCTCGCCCAGGGCGACGACATCGCCCCCATCCCGGGCACCAAGCGGGTCCACCGTGTCGAGGAGAACACCGCCGCCGACGCCATCCGGCTGACCGCCGACCAGCTGGACAGGCTGACCAGCCTCCCGGCGCCGGCAGGAGCCACCCATACGGAAGCCGGCCTGCGGATGCTCGAACGCTGACCGCCCCCGCTGCCCGACGCCCGCCCTTTCACCCCGTACAGAAAGCAAAGAAGGAATACCCATGCAGAACGTGACTCTGAACAACGGCGTCGAGATGCCGACCCTCGGCTTCGGCGTGTTCCAGATCCCCGCGGAGGAGACCGAGCAGGCCGTCACCGACGCCCTCGCCGCCGGCTACCGCCTCCTCGACACAGCTGCCTCCTACGGCAACGAGGAGGCCGTCGGCCGCGCCATCAAGAGCAGCGGGATCCCGCGCGAGGAACTGTTCGTCACCACCAAGCTGTATGTCCAGGACGCGCCCGCCGAGCAGAACACCAAGCGTGCCTTCGAGACCTCGCTGAACAAGCTCGGCCTGGACTACCTCGACCTGTACCTGATGCACCAGCCCTACGGCGACGTCTACGGCCAGTGGCGGGCCATGCAGGATCTGAACCGCGCCGGCCAGGCCAGGGCGATCGGCGTCGCCAACTTCTATCCGGACCGGCTCCTCGACCTGATCTTCAACAACGAGATCACACCCGCGGTCAACCAGATCGAGACCCATCCGTTCTTCCAGCGTGCCGACTACCAGGTCCTCATGCGCGAGCACGGGGTACAGATCCAGTCCTGGGGCGGCTTCGCCGAGGGCAAGAACGGCCTCTTCACCAACGCGCTGCTGAGCGAGATCGGCGAGAAGCACGGCAAGTCCGTGGCCCAGGTCGTCCTTCGCTGGCTGACCCAGCGAGACGTCATCGCCATCCCCAAGTCGGTCCGCGCCGACCGCATGGCGGAGAACCTCGACATCTTCGACTTCGAGCTCACCGACGACCAGATGGCAGCCATCGCCACCCTGGACACCGGCAGCTCGCTGTTCTTCGACCACCACGACCCGGAGATGGTCACCTGGCTCAGCAAGCGCCGCCTGGACAGCTGATCCGGCAAGCGCCGACACCCCCACAGGAGAAAGCTCCGCCATGTCCCCGAATCAGAACATCACCGACGTACTCATGGTCGGCGCGACCGGCAGCATCGGACGGCTCGCGGTAGCGGCCGCCGGGCGGCACGGCCTGCGCCCGCGCGCACTCGTACGCGACGTGCGCCGAGCCGAACGACTGCTGCCCGGCGTCGAACTGGTACAGGCAGACCTCGAGGACACCGCCACTCTGCGGCGCGCGGTCGGCGGAGCCGACGCCATCGTCCTCACGCACGGCTCCGGCGGCGCCCCGGAGACCCGCCGCCGTGTCGACTACGGCGGCGTACGCAACCTCCTGCGGGCACTCGACGGCGCCCGGCCGCGGGTGGCGCTGATGACCTCCATCTACGCCACCCGCAGCGACATCCCGGGCAACTCCCCCTGGAAGCGGCGCTCCGAACGCCTGCTGCGTGCCAGCGGACTGCCCTGCACGATCGTCCGGCCCGGCTGGTTCGACGACGCCGGCCCCACCCAGCGGCGCCTCGTACTGGAACAGGGCGGCACGGTCGACGGCGGGATCGCCCGCGACCAGATCGCCGAGACGCTCGTCCGCTCCTTGCTGACCAATACCGCACTGGGCAAGACGTTCGAGCTCATCGCCACCGAGGGCGGAGAGCAGTCCGATTGGACAGAGCTCTTCGGCGCCCTCAAGAGCGACGAAGCCGGCTCCCTGGACGGCGTGCTGGACCCGGCCGACCTCCCGCTCGAGGCCGAGCCGCAGGAGGTGCGCGCGGACCTCGACGCCGTCCGCTCCCCTCACGGGACCGACTCATGACAGTGAACAAACTCGAAATGCCGCGGCGGCGCGCACTCCTTCGCGGCGTGCTTCTGGGAGGAGCCACCCTCATGACCGGTGCGCAGATCACCGGCTGTTCCACCTCCACGCCAAGCGGGGAGGCCGCGCGGGAGTCCACTGAGCGACCCGCCTCGACGACCGGGCCCGGGAGGCGAATCCTGCTCGCGTACTTCTCCCGGCCGGGCGAGAACTACTCCTACGGCGGGCGTACCAACCTCAAGACCGGAAACACCGAAGTTCTCGCCCGCATGATCAGCGGGCGCATCGACTGCGACGTACACCGCATCGAAGCCGTCGACCCCTACCCCGACGACTACGAAAAGACGGTCGCACGGAACGTCCGCGAGCAGGAAGCCGACGCACGACCGGCCATCGCCGACATGCCCTCCTCCATCGAGCGGTACGACACCGTGCTGCTGGCCAGCCCCATCTGGAACGTCAGAGCGCCCATGATCATGTCGACCTTCACCGAGAAATTCGACTTCCGCGGCAAGACCGTCCTCCCGATCACCACGTATGCCATGAGCGGCCTCGGCACCACCGAACGCGACTACAGGGCGTCCTGCCCCGGTGCAACCATCGGAGAAGGACTCGCGGTGCGCGGTGAGGAAGTCCGGGACGCCGACGCCAACATTCAGGCGTGGCTGCGGCGCACCCGTCTTCCCCTCGCCTGACGAAGAGAGTGCGTCAAGTGGCAGCGCGGGCTGGAGCCGTACAGGAGCCGGAGCGCGACCGGGGCTCAGGCGCGTTGTCGTGACTGCGTAGCCGGGATCCTGTCCTGGCGGTGCCCCGTCTCGCGCCGGGCGCACCGCTGCCACTGCTGTGGCCGCACCCGGCCGCCGACCCGCTCAGTGCTCCCGCAGCACGCGTGTGTCGCGTGGCCGCCGCCGGACTGCGCGGCCGGCGCCTCCTGTCTGGCCCGCGACGAGGGCGAGCGTCCTGATGCCCCTTGTGTACGGCACCGAATCAGGGGCGGCGACGACCGAAGTCGACATACGCACCGCGACGTCGAACACCGTGGACGCGGGCATCACGAATCGGAACGAATCATGACCATTTCCAGTGTCCTCGTCGTCGGCGGGACCGGCAGCATCGGCCGAGCGGCCGTCGCCGTGGCCCATGAGGCAGGGCTCACCCCGCGAGCCCTCGTCCGTGACGTCGGCCGCGCCCAGCGGATGTTGCCCACCGGCACCGACCTCGTCGTCGGCGACCTCACCCGGGCCGAAACGCTGACTGACGCCGTCCGCGACGTCGACGCGATCATCTTCACGCACGGCTCCAACGCGGGCGACCACGAGGGAGTCGACTACGGGGCCGTGGCCAACACCTTCCACGCCCTCGGATCGCGCCGGCCGCGCATCGCCCTCATGTCCTCGATCTACGTGACCCGCCAGGGTCAGGGATACGGGCCCGTCATCGACTGGAAGCGGCGAGCCGAGTGGCTTGTCCGATCCTCCGGCTCCCCGTACACGATCGTCCGCCCTGGCTGGTTCGACCGCGTCGGCCCCGGCGACGGGCGCCTCACCCTCGAGCAGGGAGACACCGGCGACGGCGGAGTCGGCCGCGACCAGCTCGCCACCGTGCTCGTGCGTGCGCTGCTGACCGACACCGCGATCGGGAAGACGTTCGAACTGTTCGCTCACGGCGGTCCCGCGCCGTCGGACTGGTCCGCGCTGTTCGCACCGCTCGACGCCGATGCCGGCCTCGACGGCGTGCACGACCGCACCCGGGTACCCATGAGCGCCGAACCCGTCCGGATACAGCAAGACGTGGAAGCGGTGCGCGCCGCCGTCACCCACAACTGACCACAAGATCGACAGGACCCGGTTGTCGCCGAGCCGGCAGACTCGTACGGCAAGACCCCGGCCCAGGTCATCCTGCGCCGGCACATCGAGCACGGGCTGTGCGCGATCCCGAGGTCCGTCAGGGCCCACCGCATCGCCGAGAACTTCGACGTCTTCGACTTCAGGCTCGTCCCGGACGAGGTCGCCGCGATCGATGCCCTGGACACCGGAGCACGCGGCGGTCCCGGCCCCGGCACCATCCAGCTCGACTCCTTCTCCTGGCCGTCCCTGGCCGCCGTACCCACTGCCCGCAATGTCATTCGCCATCCCCGAAGCGATGTCGCAGGCCATGGGCGGGCACCATGGGTTCCATGGCACGTACGGTGGAAAGCGGGAGCGGGCAGTCGGCGGACAGCGGCCTCGGTCGCTATCTGCGGGCGCGCCGCGCCGAGATCACCCCGGACCAGGCGGGACTGACCGCGGTGGGAATACGCCGCACCCCGGGACTGCGCCGGGAGGAGCTGGCCGCGCTGGCCGGGATCAGCATCGACTACTACATCCGCCTGGAGCGCGGCAAGGAGATCCACCCCAGCCCCTCCGTCATCGACTCCCTCGCCCGGGCTCTTCGTCTCGACGCGCACGAGCTCAAGCACCTGCGCGATCTGGCCGTGCTCGCCGGAACAGGCTCCGCCGGGTCGGCGGATCTGCCGCCGACCCGGGAGGTCCGCCCCGGTGTACTGGCACTGACCGAACGGCTGCGCCCCAACCCGGTGTTCATCCTCGGCCGCACCCTGGACGTACTCGCCTGCAACCCGAGCGCGCTGCGGCTGTTCGCCGGCCTCGACGACCAGCCCCCGCAGGTCCGCAACATCGCCCGCTACGTCTTTCTCCACCCCCGGGCTCCCGAGGTCCTCGACGACTGGGACGAGCGTGCCCGGGCCTGCGTCGCGCGGCTGCGGATGCTCGCGGGCACCGACCCCGGTGCGCCCGATCTGACGGACCTGGTCGGTGAACTCGTACCGAAGAGCGAGCTGTTCGCGACGCTGTGGGAACGCTACGACATCAAGCCGCACGCCCCGGGCGTGCGTCTCTTCCACCACCCCGAGGTCGGCGACCTGCACCTGGCCCACGAGTCGATGCCGGTGGACCACAGCCCGAAGCACCGCTTCGTCATCTTCTTCGCCGAACCCGACAGCCCCGACCAGGACAAGGTGGCTCTACTCGACAAGGACCGCCCCCGGCGCCCGCAATCGGACGGCGAGAAGGCTGACGGTCCCGAGCTGACGGTGTGACGCGTCCGCACGCCCCGAGCCGGTCTTGGGGGGCAGTGACCAGCCAGGCAATGACAGGGCCCCTCTTCGAGCTGGCCGGAGCCCTGGCCGGAGGGCAAGACTGACTGCTGCGCCCCGGTGTCCGGGCGCGTCCGCGGCGCCGGTACCTGGTTGGCCTTCCCGGCCGGAGCGCCCCGGGCCGGCTTCCCCCACTCAACCGCTTCGCACCCCGAGGAGGAAAGCAGCCATGTCCGACCAGCCCAGCCGGGCTCAGCAGCTGCTCGGCGATCTCGCGCCGAAGATGGTCCAGCTCACCGACGACGTGCTGTTCGGCGACGTATGGAAACGCGAGGGCCTGTCCCCACGGGACCGCAGTCTGATCACCGTCGCGGTCCTCGCCGCCACATACCGGCCCGGCCAGCTCGACAGCCACCTGAAGCTCGCGCTGCAGAACGGGCTGAGCAAGACCGGACTCGTCGAGGCCCTCAGCCACGTGGCGTTCTATGCCGGATGGCCCAGCGGCATGGGCGCGCTCGTCCAGCTCAAGGGCATTGTGGAAGACGCCGACGAAGCCGCCGACGGCGCTGCGAAGTAGGGCGGGCGGACGGCATGGAACTCCTTGCGAAGAAACCCTCCGCCAAGGCTCCCGCAGAACGCTTCACCGGTGATGTCTGGGTGGACATGGTCGCCGAAGGACAGGAGCGGTCGCGGCTGCGGATGGGCGTGGTGCGGTTCGCGCCGTGCGCCCGCACCGCCTGGCACCGGCACGCGGTGGGTCAGACCCTGCACGTCACCGAGGGCATCGGCCTGGTGCAGACACGCGACGGCGGGACCATCGTGATGCGCCCCGGCGACACCGTCCACACCCCGCCCGGCGAATGGCACTGGCACGGCGCGGCCCCCGACCACCACATGACCCACATCGCTCTGTCGGAGGGCTCCGGCGCCCCGGACGTACCCGCCGTCGAGTGGGGCGAGCTCGTCACCGACGACGTGTACGAAGAGGCAGGCGCGTCGGCATGAGCGCCTCCGGTCCCCGCCGGGGCTTCGCCCCGCTGGCCCGCACCCACCAGCGCGGCTTCGCAGTCGGCATCCCGACCTACGCCTCCTGGGTGAACCCGACCGAGGCACACTTCGCGCCGCTTCGCCCCGGCCAACTCCAGCCACCCCAACCACACCGTGCAGACCCGCGGCCTTCACCGCTATTTGTGCCGGCGCAGGCCCACGCCCGCCACCCCGACGTCCTCGCCGCCCAGTGCGCACGTATCTGCAGTGAGAAGGGCATCCGCTGGGGCCAGCGGCTCACCAAGGCCACAGCCTGATCACCGGACCCGGTGAAAGTTCCCGATCAGAGCCGAGTGCTGAACTGCTCGTCAGGAGCGGGCGTGCACACCGATGCCCCCGGAGACGGTGAGGTTGTCGCCGGTGATGTAGCCGGCGGCCTCCGAGGCGAGGAAGGCCACGGCTTCGGCGATGTCGGCGGGAACGCCGACGCGGCCGAGCGGGACGTCTCGAGCCCAGGAGTCGATCATTTCCTGGGAGACACCCATCTTGCTGTAGGCAGGGGTGTCGATCAGACCAGGGCTGACGGCGTTGACGCGGATGCGGCGGGGGGCGAGTTCGAGCGCGAGGGACCGCATGAGGGGCACCAGAGCGCCCTTGGCGGCTGTCATGGCGGCTCCGAGCCCTTCGCCGGCACCCACGGTGAACACGACCGAGGCACCCTCGTTGAGGAGCGGGAGCGCCTTTTGCAGGGTGAAGAAATTGCCCTTGACGTTGGTGTCGAACAGGACATCGAAGGCGTCTTCGTCGGTTGACTCGATCGGGCCGGGACGGGAGATGCCCGCGTTGAGGAAGAGCAGGTCGAGGGAGCCGAATTGTCGGCGTGCCTGCTCCATCGCATGGTCAAGGTCCGGCAGGGACCGCGCGTCGGCCCGGACGACCACGACGTCTTCGGGAAGTCCGGCGCCTGCGACATTGCCGACGCCGGTGACCATGACGCGGTAGCCGCGGGAGTGGAGCAGTTCAGCGGTCGCCTTGCCGATGCCGCTGGTTCCACCGGTGATCAAAGCTGCAGGTGCAGACATGATGCGTTCCTTTGCGTGCTCTGGGGAGGCAGGGGGCGATCGGCGAGCGGTCCGGGCCGTGGAGCGGGGCGGGCTGTGCCGCGACGATCACCTTTTGGCAGCGTACGCCTGGATGGCAGTCACTGCCAAGTATGATGTGGGTGTCCGTCTGGCAGTGCTGGGCTAGCCTGGTGGCATGAAGCAGGAAGCCAAGACAGCGACGGGCGCGCCGACCACGCTGTGGGACCGGACACGACAACTGGCCTCCCAGGAGATCCTCGAGACGGCCCTGCGCCTGTTCACCGAGCAGGGCTACGACGAGACGACCATCGCCCAGATCGCCCGAGAGGCCGGCGTCTCCCAGCGCACCCTCTTCCGCTACTTCGGCACCAAGGAGGACCTCCTCGGCGGCAACCAGAACCGGTTCGGGCAAGTCCTGACGGACACGATCAGCGAACAGCCCGCCGAAACCGGTGTCTGGGAGGCCCTGCGCGCGGGGGTTGCCGCCGCACTGGCCCTGCATGACAGCCGCGAACAGGCCCTGGAGCGGTTCCGTCTCCTGCACAACACCCCGTCGCTGCGTGCCGGTTGGCTCGAGAAGCGGCTGCGTTTCCAGGAGGACCTGCTGCCGCTCGTCGAGGCGCGGATGGGCGTTGCCGTCGGCAGCGCGGATCCAAGGGCCCGCGCGGTGATCGCGACGGCGCTCGCGTGCCTGGATGCCGCATCGATGGCGTGGGTCGGCAACGACGGCACGGGCGACATCATGGACCTGTACGACGAGTGCCTGGCTGCAGTGCGCGGCTAGCCCGCAGCGACCAGCCAGCCCCGAAGATGTGGACCGGCAGCACCGAACTCGTCGGCCTGCCGGCCCGGCTCATATCACCGTTAACGCCGAGGCCAGTTGGCCCCACCCTCATGATCGTCTCCGGTCACAGCACTTGGCCTGACTCTGTCGGAGCGCTTGGAGTTTCCAGCTGCGCCGGCATGATCGGCGGGCACACTCGGGCTGTTCCGACGGCCGATGCGGTTGTCGATGTGCCCCTTGTCCGTCCGTCCCCATTCCGGTGAGCCCCGTCTCTGACCACGCAGATCGCGCGGGCGAACAATCTGATCGGTACGACACCGATCTGGGTGGGAGACCGGCTGGACGGGCTGTGGTGCGACGAGAGCTTCGTCCTCCACGGAATGCGCGCGGCAGGTACCGGAGTACCGGCAACAGATCACCACCTGGACGAGTAGGCGACGGCCAACCGGATCGGCACGTCATCCCTGCCGGCGTGCTCGCGGCGGCCGGCTGTGGCGCTACCGCGGGTAGTGACTGGCCTCTGCTCCCAGTACGTTCAGCAGAGCCAGAGCCTCGGCGCCGGGGGATCCCGGCGGCGCGCTGTAGAGCACGAGGTACTGGTCGCGGTCGGTGAGGGCGAGCGTGTCGCAGTCGACGGTGACCTCCCCGACGGCCGGGTGGCGGAAGGTCTTCGTGAGCATCGGCGCGGCCTGTACGTCGCGCCGTTCCCAGAGCCGGGCGAAGTCGGGGCTGGCGTCGCGGAGTTCGTCGACGAGGCCGGTCAACTCGGGATCGGTGGGGTAGCGGGCGAGGGTGGCGTGCAGCTGCATCACGGCGCTCAGCCGGAACTCGGCGGCGTCGGAGATCCCGTACAGCGGCGCATCGGCGCGCTGCGGCCCGAGGAAGGCCCGGCGCGCGAGATTGCGGTCCCTGGGGGCGAGCGGGGCGAAGTCCTCCATGAGCGCGGCCGCGAGGTCGTTCCACGCGAGCACCTCGAACGCGGCGGAGATCACGAAGCCGGCCGTCTGCGGCAGCCTCTGAAGAAGCGCGAGCACGCTGGGGCGGACGTCGCGCCTGTGCAGTCCGGTACGGTTCGGCGCGGTGCCCGCGAGGACGTGGAGGTGGTCGGACTCGGCGTCGGTGAGCCGCAGCGCTCCCACGATCGCGGCCAGGACGTCGCCCGAGGGGCGTGGCGCCCTGCCCTGCTCGAGGCGGATGTAGTACTCGGTGGAGATGTGCGCGAGGACCGCCACTTCCTCACGGCGAAGACCTGGTGTGCGACGGCGCGGTCCGTTGGGGAGGCCGACGTCCTGCGGGCGAAGCCGTTCGCGGCGGCTGCGGAGGAACGCCCCGAGTTCCTGTTTGTCCATACGGCAAGTGTGCGCGCGGCACGGCGGCGGATCCTGGTACAGCCTGTGCCTGTATCCGCTCTGGGGCCGGCCTGACGCTGATGTCATGACGAACAACACGCACACCACCGACAGCGCACCCATCGGCCTGCTCACCGGCAAGGTCATGTTCATCACCGGCGCCAGCCGCGGCATCGGGGCGGCCGCGGCCCGGCTCTTCGCCTCCGAGGGCGCGGCCGTCGTGCTCGCCGCCCGCAGCACCGACGCCCTCGACCGCATCGTGAAGGAGATCCGCGCCGGCGGCGGCGTCGCCGACACGGTCACCCTCGACCTCGCCGACCCCGCGAGCATCCGCGCAGCGGTCGACCGCGTCGAGGAACTGCACGGACGCCTCGACGGCGCCTTCAACAACGGCGCGGTGATCCAGCAGCCCGGCCCGCTCGACACCACCAGCGACGAGGACATCGACGCACAGTTCGGCGTCAACTTCCGCTCGCACTGGACCGCCATGACCGCCGAGGCCGCACTCATGCGCCGCACCGGCGGCGGGGCGATCGTCAACACCTCCAGCATCGGCAGCCGCCGCGCGAACCCCGTCCTGCCCGCGTACGCCGCCATGAAGCGCGCGCTCAACAGCATCACCGAGACCGCGGCCGTGACCTGGGGCCGTGAGGGCATCCGCGTGAACGGCATCACCCCCGGCGGCACCGCCACGGAGATGATCGACGCGTGGGAGGCGGCGACCCCGGGCATCGTCGAGGCCAACAACGCCGCGACTCCGCTCGGCCGCATGGCCGAGCCCCGCGAGGTCGCCGAGGTGGCCGCCTGGCTGCTCAGCGACCGCGCCTCGTACGTCACCGGCGCGATCGTCCCGGTCGATGGCGGCGCCGGCGCCTGAAAAGAAGGAGCGGCACGGGCTCCGGGCCGCTCTTTCACCCCCCTGCGCATGAACGGCAGCAGTATTCCGATCACCGTCGACGCGTCCGGTGTCGGCCTTGGACCCGCACGACAGCTGCGGGACACCGAAAAGGGGAACAAAGGGGAATCAGTCATGACGGATCTCACGGGCAAGGTGGCGGTCGTCACCGGCGCCGGCCGAGGTATCGGGCAGGCGGTCGCAATCCGCCTGGGCAGGCTCGGCGCAAACGTCGTGGTCAACTACTCGCGGGACGCATCCGGCACCGCCACAACGGTCGCGGCAATCGAAGCCGAAAGCTCCCGCGCCATCGGCGTCCGCGCGGACGTGTCGAAGCCGAACGAGATCGAGGCACTCCTCGACACGGCGCACAGCCGGTTCGGCGGCCTTGACGTCGTCGTGGCGAACGCCGGCCTCGACGAGTGCCTCGGCCCGGTGCTCGACGTCACCGACTCGAAAGCCGAGTTCCATGCTTGGAGAGCAGACGAATCTCGCTCTTCTGCCTCGCTGGCGCTGATTCCCAGGTAGGCCGCGATCTGGGTCCAGGAGCTGCCGCGTTCGACTTCGTGGATGACGGCCAACCTCAGATCCTGTTCGGCCTTCAACCAGTTGTCGGGCCTAACTGGCGCGACCGGCGAGTCCGGTGTCATCGCGGAATCCCGCGATGGTCAACGCGTACCACGTCGATCCGGCAGCCAGCGGAGCCAGGTACGGCGCGGGATCCGTGGCAGCGGTGGCAGGTCCGCGGGCAGAGGAACCGTGTGGGTCCGCAAGAACTCTCCGTTCGTCGGATCGGGCTCGGGACCGCCGGTGGCGCCGGTGTCGTAGGGGCCCGGGGGGTTCGGGGGACTGCCGTTCGGAGGTGCGGCGACACTGCCCCGGGGCACAGTAGGAGGCTCGGGGATCGGCTCGCGCACAGCGCCGTCCACGCCCCGGGTGACGGTGCGGTCCGCTTGCGGCGTCGCGTCCGGCTGCGACCGTGGTTGTTCGGACACCGTCCCGGTGCGAGAGTCGGGTTCGCCGTCCTCGTGATGTTCCGGGTGCGCCACAGGCAGGGCGGACGGGCGCGCGCCGTCCCATTCGAAGACCTTTCCCGCGTGTTCCCGCGTCTGGCGCCCGATGGCCTCGGGCAGCCATTTGCCATGGGCCAGTAGCCGGGACACCTCGTCCGTCTCCGCTGCGGGCAACATGTTGATCAGCTCGGTGACCGAGGGCCGCGACAGTGGATCCTTGTCGAGGCAGGGGCGGATCAGTGAGGTGATCTGGTCCGGCACACGACTGAGGTCGGGTTCGTCATGGATGACGCGGTACATCACCCCCATCGGGTTCGTCCCCTCGAACGGGCCGGTACCCGTGGCGGCGTACATCAGCGTGCACGCCAAGGCGAACACATCGCTGGGGGGTCCCGACTTGTGACCCTGGACCTCCTCCGGCGACATGTATCCAGGGGTTCCGATGACCACTCCCGTACGCGTGAGGGTGCTCGCGCCGCCGAGGACGGAGACACCGAAGTCGATCAGCCGGGGGCCGTCCTCCGCGAGCAGTACGTTCGACGGTTTCAGGTCGCGGTGCACGATTCCCACCGCATGGATCGACTCCAACGCACCGAGCAGCCCCAGCCACAGGGCCAGCAGCGTCGTCGGGGCCAGCGGCCCGAACTCGGAGACCGCCTGGCTCAGGGAAGGGCCCGGAACGTACTCGGTCGCCATCCACAGGCGCTCTTCGATACCTTGGGACGACTCCAGAACGGCGGCAGTGAAACGACCGCTGACCCGCGATGCCGCGTGCAGTTCACGCTCGAACCGTCTGCGGAACTCCCGGTCCTCCGCGAGCTGGTCGTGCAGCACCTTGACCGCGGCCAGTTGCCCCGTGCGGGAGCGGCCGAGATACACCTTGCCCATGCCGCCGGACCCCAGCCGGCCGAGCAATTGATAGGGCCCGATCCGCGCGGGATCCGAACGCTCCAGGGCGGAGCCGACTCCGGGGCCGATCCCCCCTTCGTCCCGTACGCCCTGCGTTTCCCGCCGGCTCACGGCGAGCCTCCGCGCGGCCCGGTGCCGTAGAAGATCTGCTCCTTGAGCCGCCGGTCCGCCTTCTTGCGCCAGAAGGCCAGCAGCACGCGGTTCTCGACGGTTTCGGGAGCATCCGGGCCCAGGACGCGGTTGAGATCCGGCAGGACGGTGTGGAACTGGCGGATGGCGTCACCCACCTCACCCTGTACCGCCGTCCAGTGGGCCAGCCGCGCCCTGCTGACCAGCGTGGCCCTGTCATCGGAGCCGAGAACCCAGGCGATGTCGCTCACCAACAGGCTGAAGATCCGCACCGCTTCCGCGGCGTGCCCCGTCTCTCCGGTCCAGTGGGCGAGCTGGCTGCGTGCGAGCAGGGTCTCGCGGTCGTCGGGGCCCAGCACCCGTTCGAGATCCGGTACCGCGGCGGCGAACAGCCGCCGCGCCCGGCGCCGCCGTCCCGCGGCGCCCGACCAGTGGGCCAGCCGCGAGCGGCTGAGAAGGGCGTGCCGATCATCGGGGCCCAGAGCCCAGGACACGTCCGGCACCAGGTCCTTGAGCAGCCGCACGGCACGCTTGCTCCCACCGGCCCGGCCCGTCCACTGCGCCAGGTTCATACGCCCGGTGAAGGTCTCGCGGTCCTCCGCGCCCAGGACGCGGGACATGTCGGGTACGAGTTCACCGGTCAGCCGCGCCGCCGCAGCCGGGTCACTGGCCTCCCCGGTCCAACGAGCCAGCCGGGCACGGCCTATGAGGGTCTCACGGTCGTCGGGGCCCAGGACGCTCACGAGGTCGGTAAGGACGGAGGTGGTGAGGCTCAGCGCCTCATGGTGTCTGCCCGACTCGCCCATCCAATGCGCAAGTTGGCTCTGGCCCACGAGCGTGGCGCGGTGGTGCGGACCGAGCACGCGCGTCATGTCACTGACGGCGGCGGTGGACAGCCTGAGCGCCTCGTCGGTGTCCCCCTCCCGCCCGGTCCAGTAGGCGAGGTTGATCCGCCCGACGAGAGTGGCCGGATCGTCCGGCCCCAGCGTCCGGGTGAGATCGGGCACCACTTCGTTCAGCAGACGCATGGCCTCGCCTGTCTGGCCTTCCTCACCACGGCGGCGGCCGAGGTCCCAGCGGGCCAGCAGCCCTTCCCGGGTACCGGGAGGCCCACCCACGTCGGCCTCGGCGACCGGTCCGCGTCTGGCACGCGGGCGGGGCCGACTCAGGATCAGGAACTCCGCGGTGTCCGTTCCGCATTGCTGGGGCTCCGGCAGGCCCTTGGCCGGCAGCACCCGCTTGAGGTGCCGGAACAATGCGCCCAGCGTCACCTCGGCCGAGGACGTGGTGGGGATGCCGTCCCGCAGGGTGAGCAACAGCTCGCCGGTGAACGCGGTGTGCCGTTCGCCGTCCTGGAACCGGGCGGGCTCATTGGCGGCTGCCGACGTCAGCGTATAGGTGCCCGTGATCTCCATCTGTTCGACGAGCGGCTCGTACGTTCCGGACAGACCACCTGTGATGGCACGTCCGGAGAAACAGCAGTCGAGGACGAGCACCCGGTTGCGCGCCGGAGTAGCCAGAAACGCCTCGCGGATTCCCTGGAACGGGAAGGCCGTGAACGACGGTGCCTCGCTGACGGACTTGGACAGCCCTAGATACAACTCGCGCCGCTCGTGGCCGATCAGGCCGTGCCCCGCGTAGTAGACGAGAAAGACGTCCTCGGCCTGACGGGCGGCCTCCAGCAGCGGCAGTCCGAGATCCCTCGGCGTGGCCGGATCGAGAACCGTGCGGGTGGATTCCGTGGAGAAGGCTCCTGGCCGGCCTTCGGTAAGCAGTCGCTGAAGGTCACGGACGTTGTTGCGTACGGCCGAGACGCAGGGCAGCAGGGCATCCTCGGTGTACTCCGCTGTGCCGACCAGAACAGCGCGTGAACGAGCCGGGTCGGGTGGGCGCATCATGCTCAGCCCTCCGCTTCGGACGCCTCACCGAGAGCGGGGGCGGCTCCACCGAAGACAGCCTCCCTGCCCGTATCCGTGTCCGAATGCAGCGCCGTGCGCAGCAGGTTCTCGACCGCGTCGAGATTCTTCGCGTGCTGGACCGTCAGTTCCGTACGTGTTCCGTCGGGGGCGACCACTTTGACCCGTACTGTGCTGCGGCGCGGCTGGCGCACGTAGACCGCAACCGCCCTGGCCAGTGCCGTCAGTGCACCTCCGGCGCCGACCGCCACGATGAGGGTGTCGCTCCAGGCGCCCAATTCGCCCGCACCGGGTGCGGACGGCGGAACGTGCACCCGTCCATGCAACAGTGCCTCGTCGCTGAGCCAATCTCTGAGGTCCGCAAGGGAGTCGGGCCCTTCGGAGCCGTCCATTGCCAGCAGGGATCGCATGGCAGACCGCCTCTCCACCGCACGCCTTGTCTCATCGGGCCCGCGGATCATCGGCGGCCCCCCGTGTTCTGCTCCTCACATCAGTGTGCCACTCCGGGAATCGTGGGGGAGCCGAAAGGATGCGCTACGTCACCCGGAACTCCTCCACCTCCTCCGTATCTGACCCTCTCTTCCTTCGGCTGCGCTGCGTGCTGGGCTTCACCCACTCTTGACCGGCGCCTGGTGGCTGCTCACCGCCGGCTGACTTCTGCGGCGTAGTCGCCGCGGAAGCCCTGGCTCTCGCGGGTCCGGTTGTCTCCGGTGGACTGGTGGAATCCGAGCAGCCGGCTGATGACGAAAGCGGGCAGCTCCGAGGCGATATCCATCAGCGACGCGTGGCGCGCGAGCTGAGGTGGGACGCCGATCGCGCAGCGCCGACGTGAAGCCCTCCACGCGTCCTTCACGATCCTGCCGACGCCCGAAGGCACCGCGGAGGAGGCCTTGGACCGAGTGGCCAACCGCCGTCTCCCCGCCCGAACCGTGTCGGTCGATGGAGACTACGGCAAGGTCAAAGCCCATGGCGTCCGGGACACCGTGGTCTGGCCGACCCTGCTCGCCGCTTTCGAAGCCCGGAACCAGATGCTCTGGTTCCTCTCCGGCGACCAGGACGGTGCGGAGCGACCTCGGCGGCAGGCTGGCGAGACAAGGGCCGGTCGTGTGCGGCGGCAGGCTGGCGAGACAAGGGCCGGTCGTGTGCGACACAGGGCCTGTCGGCCCTACTGCCCGCAGGGTGGGCGGAGCAGGCTCGCCATGTGACCGAGAAGCGGTCTCGCGCGTCCGGTGCTCCGCTGCAGCGACGCGTTTTCGACCTGGTGACCCCGTCACCGCGGTCCATCCTCTGCAGGAGTGAAACATGGCCACCTTGATCATCGTCGTGCTGGTGCTGTTCGTCCTGGTCCTGATCGGGCTGGCGATGGCCATCCGTATCGTCCGGCAGTACGAGCAGGGTGTCCTGTTCCGGTTCGGCCGGCTGGTCGGTCCGCGCGAACCCGGGCTGCGGTTCATCGTCCCCTTCGTCGACGTCCTGCACCGCGTGTCGCTGCGCATCGTCACCATGCCGATCCAGTCCCAGGGCATCATCACCCGCGACAATGTCAGCGTCGATGTCTCCGCCGTGGCCTACTTCCGCGTGGTCGACGCGATCAAGTCGGTCATCGCGATCGAGAACGTGAACTCGGCGATCAACCAGATCGCCCAGACCACCCTGCGGAAGGTCGTCGGCCAGCACACCCTGGACGAGACCTTGTCCGAGACCGACCGCATCAACTTGGATATCCGTCAGATCCTCGACGTCACCACCGCCGAGTGGGGCGTGCAGGTCACCCTGGTCGAGCTCAAGGACATCCAGCTGCCCGAGTCCATGAAGCGCGCGATGGCCAGGCAGGCCGAGGCCGAGCGGGAAAAGCGCGCCAAGATCATCAATGCCGAGGGCGAGTCCCTGGCCGCTGCCGCTCTGGGCGAGGCCTCCGACACGATGATGGCCCACCCGATCGCCCTGCAACTGCGCAACCTGCAGAGCCTGGTCGAGATCGGCGTGGACAAGAACACCACCGTCGTCTTCCCCGCACCGCTGATGAGCACCATCGGTGAACTCGGCGCCTTCCTCGCCCGCGAAACGACCGCGGCAGCCACCACAGCGCCGCCGTCCCCCACACCCGTACCGGCTCCCGGCCTGACCGAGTCCGCTCGCGTGCCGGCACCGTACGGGGCGACCGAGAGCCTGTGAGCACCCCTGGCAGCGCGAAACCTGCGGTGGCCCACGGCGCACATACGCCGGCCGGGTCACCGCACCGTGATCCGCGTCCCTGCCCCGCCCCGCCGCTCGCGGCGAGGCTGACGGTTCGCATCAGGGCTGGCCGTCGACCGGTGCAGGGCGGGGATTTGCGGTGCTGAAGCGGCCCGCACGGCGCCGCAGGTGACGGCGCCTGTGGTAGTGCCTGGGAACCGGAGGTGCCATGACTGCAGCCCCGTAGAAGAGCCGTTTACCGATCTCGATGAGGGCCAGGTAAGCAAGGATCATGCCGACCAGCGTGGCGAAGAACCCTCCCGGAAGCGGCTGGAAGCCCAGAGTGTGGGCGAGTGGGGTGGCCGGCAGCACGGCGCCGATCGTGACGACGCCGAGCGCGGCGAGAGTCAGCGGCAGGCTGGGGTGGCTGCGGAAGAACGGGATGCGCCGGGTGCGGATGGCGAAGATCACCAGGGTCTGGGTGGCCAGCGATTCGACGAACCAGCCGGAGCGGAACTGGGCCGGCCCGGAGTGGAAGACCCAGAGCATGACGCCGAAGGTGGCGAAGTCGAACACCGAGCTGAGCGGTCCGAAGGAGATCATGAATCGGCGGATGAAGGCGATGTCCCAGTGCGAGGGCTTCCGCAGCTGGTCCTCGTCCACGTTGTCCGTCGGGATGGCCAGTTGACTGCTGTCGTAGAGAAGGTTGTTCATCAGGATCTGCGAGGGGAGCATCGGCAGGAAGGACAGGAACAGCGAGGCGCCCGCGGCGGAGGCCATGTTGCCGAAGTTGCTCGAGGTGCCCATCAACACGTACTTGATGGTGTTGGCGAAGATCCTGCGGCCCTCGCCCACACCGTCCGCGAGGACATTGAGGTCCTTCTCCAACAGGATGACGTCGGCCGCGTCCTTGGCGACATCGGTGGCCGAGTCGACGGAGATGCCCACGTCGGCCGCGTGCAGAGCCAGTGCGTCGTTGACTCCGTCGCCCAGGAACGCCACGCCGCCGCGGCTGCGCCGTTGCGCGTGCACGATACGGGCCTTGGCCTCGGGACTCACTCGCGCGAAGACGGTGGTCCTGGTGATCGCCTCGGCCAGTTGTGCGTCGTCCAGTGCGTCGACCTCGCTACCGGTCATCGCGCCCGTATCGGTGAGCCCCAGGTCCTGGCAGACCTTGGTGGCGACTGCGGCGTTGTCGCCAGTGACGACCTTCACCGCGATGCCTAGGCCGGAGAGTCTGCGCAGCGCTGTGGCGGCGTCCGGCTTGGGCGGGTCGAGGAACACCAGCAGCCCGGCCAGGCGCAGCCCCCTCTCGTCCTCGGGCCCGACGCCCTGCGTCGCGGCGGCGACCGGCCGGGTGGCGACAGCGACCACCCGGTTGCCTGCGGCGAACTCCGCCGCCAGGGCGTCACGGACTCCGGATGGGACGTCGACACAGCGGTCCAGGACCGCTTCCGGGGCGCCCTTGGTGGCCAGGCTCGTATGGCCGTTGCTGTCCCGCACGAGGATCGAGACCATGCGCCGTTCGTGATCGAAGGGCAGCACCGCGACCTGTGTGTACCCGTCCAGCGCGGCCCGCACGCCGGCGGTGGCCGGAGACCGCCACAGGGCCTGGTCCAGCGGGTTCCCGCCGACGTCCTGCGCATCCCTCGCTGCGTTCTCGGTACTGAGCAGTCCCCACCGCACCACAGCGTCGAGGCCGTGGCCGTCGGCCGGAACGGCGCGCATGTACTCGATGTGGCCCATGGTGAGCGTGCCGGTCTTGTCGGTGAACAGGACATCGACGTCGCCCAGGTCCTCGATGCACACCAGCCGCTTGACGAGCACCTTGCGCCGGCTCATCCGGCGCGCCCCGGCGGCAAGGCTGGTGGAGACGACAGCGGGCAGTAGCTGCGGGGTGATACCGACCGCGATAGCCAGTGAGAACAGCAGCGCGTCGATGATCGGCTTGTGCAGGGCGACGTTGATCACGAAGATCGAGGTCGTCAACGCACCCGCGACGTAGACCAGGAGCAGAGAGAAGCGCCGCAGGCCGACCTGGAACTCGGTGTCGAGCGGGTGGGTGTCGAGCCCGGCGGCGATCTTGCCGAACTCGGCGTGCGCCCCGGTGGCCACCACCACCCCGCGGGCAGCGCCGGCCCGGACGACCGTACCCATCAGAGCGCACCCGGACAATTCGGCCAACGGGGTCCCGGCCGCGACAGCGGCGAGGTTCTTGTCCACCGGCAGCGACTCGCCCGTCAGTACCGATTCGTCGCACGCCAAACCGTTGGCCTCCACCAGCCGCAGGTCCGCCGGCACGATGTCGCCCAGGCGCAGTTCCACCAGATCACCGGGAACGAGCGCCGTGACGTCCACCAGCGTGGCCCGGCCGTCGCGCAGCGCCACGGTCTGGTGGTGGATCTGGGAGTGCAGTGCCTCGGCCGCCTTCTCGGCCCGGTACTCATTGACGAAGCCCAGTCCCACGGACGCACTCACGATCAGTCCGATGATCACCGCGTCACTTCGCTCCCCGACCAGGAAGGACGCGACAGCGGCCGCCACCAGCAGCCCGAGCAGCGGCGAGCGGAGCTGATGCCACAGCACAGGGAACACGCGGGCACGGTGCGTGGCGACCGCGTTGGGGCCGAACTGTGCCTGGCGGCGCAGGACTTCCTCGCCGCTCAGGCCCTCCGCGGCGACGACGCCGAGTTCGCGCAGGACGTCGTCCCCCTGCAGGGCCGCCGCCGACACCACCCCGGGCGAGGACACAGGCGGCTGCGCCGGAGCAGAGACGCTCATCCGGCCCCGCCTACGGAGGCGGGGGTGTCTCATCGGTCGGTCTCACGATCTCGGCACTGCTGCTCAGTCATGCACATCGCCGCCTTGAGGTTGTCACGCCCGGTGAGGACGCGGGGTCCAACGACCGGCGCGCTCCGTGGGGTCCAGCATCGCACGCTCATCGCAGCTGACGCCCGGGAGCGGCAGCCCTCGGCGCAGGGCTTCCCTGGCCGCCCAGTCGGCTGCCGCGAGGCTCTCGCCCGAACCGTCCAGACCGGCCACGACTGGCCTCGTCATGACCTTCACCTCCTTCGTCCATCCCTGCTGTCGCCGGTCCTTCGACGAGCGACGCGGCAACAGCACGGTCCTGGGCTCCTACGCATGGGGCACGACGGCCACGGGGCATCGGACGTGATGGATCACGGCGTGAGTGACGGGTCCGGTGCGGGGGCCGAGCGACCGTTCGGCGAGACGATGCCCTACCACCAGAAGGCTCACTCCGGTCGAGGCCCGTAGGAGCGCGGTCGAGGCCTTGTCCTCCACTACCGTCTCCAGAACCTCCACGTCGGGGTACTTGTCGCGCCACACCTGGAGCACGGCTTTGAGGAAGCCCAGCCACTCCTCGCCCTGCCAGACGTCGTTCACCAGACCGATGTCGCCGGATCCGAGGCCGGTCGGGTGGGGCGCGTGCCAGGCATGCACAGCCCGCAGCCGCGCATGCCGGAGCCGGGCCGCCTCGAAGGCGAACTCGATGACCTCGTCGCAGGGGTCGTCCAGGTCGATGGCGAGCACCACGTCCCGGTATCCGGTGTCCGTCGAGGCTCTTCCCTCACCCGTCGGTACGTGTTCGTCCTCCGCCTCCTCGTCCGCCCGTACGAGGACGACGGGACGCGTGGCCTCCGCGACCACGCCGAGCGCGACGGAACCCACGAGGAATCCGGTGACACCGCTCAGTCCGCGCGAGCCCAGGACCGTCACGTCGGCCTGGTCCACCGCCTTCAGCAGGGCCGCGACGGCCGGGCCCTCCACCTGCTCGTCGGAGAGACGGACGTCCGGACACTCGGTGCGGACGCGTTCCTCCACCTGGCGCAGTGAACGCCGGGCCAGATGCCGTTGCGCGGCGTTCGCGATCTCACCGTCCCGCCGACGGGGGTGCCAGTCCCAGACGTGTACCAGGCGCAGCGGTCGTCCTCGCCGCACGGCCTCGCGCGCCGCCCATGCGGCGGCGGCCAGGCTCTCCGCGGATCCGTCGACTCCGGCGACAACGGGCAGAAGCATGTCGGCACCTCCAGCGCTAGGTCTGTCATCCGGTACCAGCGTCACGCCGCGGCCCGCACTGGGGCAGGGGCTGTCAGGTCCCCTCGGAGGGCCGTCCGGCCCTGCCGCACCGCCGTCGTCAGCCCGGAAGCAGCAGCCGGCACGCCCCTCCCCGGCTGCCCGCGGACAGCGCGGTCCGGCAGTCTGATCCTCGGCGTTCCGCTCGACATCGGCGTCATCACCGCCGACAAACGGGTCGTGGTGCGCGTCGACGGATCCGTGGCACCCCCGGCCGCTCTCCGCTGGGCCGTGGAGCAGGCCGGAGCCCCGCAGAGCCGGAGGGTTGCCGTCCACGCGTGGGAGCGGCCCGGGCTCGCCCCTACGCTCCTGTGCAGACTGACCCGACGATGTCCCAGCAGGCAGGAGGCCAAGCAAGTACTCGCCGAGTCCCTTCGCGAGGTCTACAGCCCCGTACGTCGACAACACCGTACGTACCTTCGTGGCCGAGGGAAGCCCGCCGGGGTCCGCTCACGGAGCGCTCCTGCCGGCCACCGGGGGCACGGCTCCTGGAGAGGGCGGATCGCCCGTGATCGGCGCCGTCTGCCTGGAGTGCCTATGGCACTCGGCTGTTCCCTGTGGTCGCGGTGCCGGCGACGGACCAGCCGATGCGGCCGGTCGGGAAACCCGGAACGCTGGTGCTCCTCAAGAGCGGAGCTGCGTGACGTTCACGAAAACGCGTGGCGACGCCGCAGGCGTCGTACTCAGCAGCGTGGGCCGGGGACCAGGTCCCCAGCCCACGAAACGTTGCTCGCCGAACGCGTCAGCAGTGCACCGACGTACGGTGGTCGTTCCGCTCCGGCCGGTACGGCGCCTGTGGCGGCGTCCTGTGTGCCCGAAGGCGCAAAACCCGGACGGCGAGATCGTCGAAGACCCCGGCGAGGACACACGTCAGACCCGCCGCCAGCACGAGCAGCACCGCGAACCGCTCCCAAAACTCCGGTGTGAGACTGGTACCCACTGCCCTCGCCCTCCCTGGCCGACGTCCTTCTCCGTGCTCCCAGCCAACTCCGCCGCAGGTCGGGGCGCATGGGCCAAGAAGGCCTGCCAGAGGTCCACAACGGCCCTTGCACACGGGGGCTCACCGGCCTTGGGCCGGCCCGCCCGAGGGGAAGAGCGAGAGGTCCCGAGGTTGGTGGACGATCGCCTCGTGATCCGGCCACCCGTCACAGACGAGGCCACAGACACGGTGCCGAAGAAGCCGGCCGAGCGCGGACATCCGTGCCAAAGGCGGCGATCATGAAGGCATACGTCGCGCCCTTCGGGGTCGCACCCTCAGCGGACTAGCACGTCCTCATCGCGCACGATGCGGGCCGCCTGCGCGCTGCAGCGCTGGGCCGCCGTTCCGATGAACCGACCAGGCCTGACGTGTTCAAGCGACCGTGCGGGCGGGCCTCGTGGCTCGTCGCCGCCCACATCAGCCGGGCGACGACTGCCTCGTAAGCGCTCCTCCGCGAGAACGGCGGTGGCAGGGGCCGAGGGGGCAGCGCCAAGCGCCGTCCGACCCCGGCCGCATTGACCCGGTGGAGCGAAGTGCCCCTGGTGATGGGGCACTTCGGCCCTACTTCACCCACTGCCGCCGAACGGCGCCGAAACGCGGTCCGCCCGCCGGCTACACAGAAGACCGCCGCCCTGACGCGATGCGGCTCCTTTCCCCTTCCTCCGCCCTTTCCGGGAGGTTCCATGCTGTCCGCAGAATCCGCCGCACTCGTACGGGCCACCCTGCCCACCGTGGCTGGGGCGCCAAGGCCGCCCAGACCTGGGACAACGGCCACCGGACGACTGCCCCGCCGTGGCGCGGCGGAAGCCGACAGTCGCGTCCCGCCACGGAGCCCGGCAGCACGGCAGAGGACTCCCGCACTGCATGAATCCGCGTGAGAACAGGCCCGGTCGGTGACGGTCCACCGACCGGGCCGCCGCCCTGTCCTCCGCCTGCAGGCGGAAACCGCCGAAACTCACTTCGAGGGCCGTCCGGACACATGAGGTGACCAACGGCCCACTGCGGAACTCCGGGCCTAGGGAGACCGTGGGACGAGTGGTTCCCGATCGACCGGTGAGAACGAGGAGTTGTGTGATGGCCAAGGCATATCTGGTGGGCAGCGGAATCGCGGCACTCGCCGCTGCCACGTTCCTGATCCGCGACGGCGGATTCAAGGGATCCGACATCCACCTCTTCGAGGAACAGCGGACCATCGGCGGCAGCCTGGACGCGGCCGGCACGCCGGACGCCGGCTACACCATGCGCGGAGGGCGGATGTTCGAGGCCGAGTTCCGCTGCACCTACGACCTGCTGTCCGGCATCCCCACTCTCGACGACCCCTCCGTCTCCGTGACCGAGGAGATCTTGGCCGGACACGAGGAGTCCGCCTGGGACGACATCGCCCGTCTCGTCAACGACGATGGCGAGATCGTGGACACGACCTCGATGGGATTCTCCGAGCGCGACCGGCTGGAGCTGGTGCGCTGCCTGGCCACCCCCGAGGGGCACCTGGACGGCAGGCGGATCACCGACTGCTTCGGCGAGCACTTCTTCACCACCAACTTCTGGTTCATGTGGTGCACCACGTTCGCCTTCCAGCCCTGGCACAGCGCGATCGAGTTCCGCCGCTACCTGAGGCGCTTCATCCACCTCTTCCCCCAGTTCGCCACCATGTCGGGCATCCACCGGACCCGCTATCACCAGTACGACTCCATCGTGCGGCCGCTGACAACCTGGCTCCGCGAACGCGGTGTCACCGTCCACACCGGCTGCCGTGTCATCGACCTCGGGTTCGCCCCGGGAGTCGAAAGCGGCACTGTCGAGATTCTCTACCTGAGCCGGGACGGCCACGACGAGAAGATCGCCGTCGCTCCCGAGGACCTCGTCTTCGTCACCAACGGCTCCATGACCGATGCCTCCAGCGTCGGCTCGCACACCTCCGCACCCCCGTCGGCTCCGCATCGCTCGGACGCCTGGCTGCTGTGGCACCGGCTGGCCCGCGGACGCGACGACTTCGGCGACCCGGCCGTCTTCGACAAGGACGCCAAGGCGTCCCGCTGGGAGTCGTTCACGGTCACCGCGAAGGACCCCGCCTTCCTGAAGGCTCTCGAGGAGTTCAGCGGCCGTCCGGCCGGCAAGGGCGGCCTGATGACCTTCACCAACTCCAACTGGCTGCTTACCATCGTCGCCAACCGCCAGCCCGTCTACCGCGACCAGCCCGAGGACGTCTCCGTCTGGTGGGGCTACGGCCTGTTCCCCGACCGTGCGGGCAACCACACGCCCAAGCCGATGACCATGTGCTCCGGCCGGGAGATCCTCGAAGAGGTCCTGCACCACCTCCCGTTCGACGAGCAGACAGCGGCCCGGGTCCTGGAGACGTCCAGCGTCGTGCCCTGTGTGATGCCGTACATCACCAGCCAGTTCCTGGCCCGTCGCCGCGCCGACCGGCCCCAGGTGGTACCCGAGGGATCGGTGAACCTCGCCTTCATCGGGCAGTTCGCCGAAGTGCCCGACGATGTCGTCTTCACCGTCGAGTACTCCGTGCGAACCGCCTGGACGGCGGTGGCTCAGCTCCTGAACCTGGACAAGCGCCCTCCGGCGGTCTACAAGGGCCACCACGACCCCCACGTACTGGCCGCCACTCTGGAGACCATGCACCGTCGGTAACTCGGAGCGTGATCACCGACGCGCTCCCGTCCGGGGGCAGGAAAGACAGGAAGGTCTCTGTCATCACAGCAGGAAGGCACTTTCTGCGTGCACACGACCGGGTCGCGTCCCAAGCTCGTCGTCTTCGGCCGACGGTCACGGGGTGGTCAGCCACGCGGGATCCCGTCTGCTGGCCGATCTCGCCGACACCACTGGTCTGACCAGTGCCTGCACGGACGCGCTGTGTCGACTGCGACCACGTGGCACCGGCACGGCCCCGGCCGGATCGCGGTCGATCTCGCGGTCGATCTCGCGGTCGATCTCGCGGTCGATCTCGCGGTCATGCTCGCCGACGGCGGCGAGGCGACAGCGGACCTGGCCTTGCTGCGCGACCAGGCAGAGGTGTTCGGCCCCCCTCGCCTCCACGCCGACCGCCTGGCGCCGGCTGGCCGACGCCGTTCCAAAGGCGCGTCCGGGTTCGTCGTCCTGCCCCGCCGTTGGGCCGCCGCATCACCCGCGGCCACCAGAGCCTTGTCCGCCTGCCCGTCACCCCGGACCGCGCAAACCGCCGGGATCAGCCGAAGCCGTCCCTGCCCGCCCCGTTGTCAGTGCCGACTGGCAAGATCAGAGAGCAAGTCGGCCGAGGTGAGGGCGGGATCAATGAAGGTGCTTGTCAGTGGCGAGGTGCATGTGGACTACGGCCAGATCTTTGTAGAGAGCGGCGGGGACGAATGCGACCTGCACGATGCCTTCGCCGGGCAAGAGGGCATCGGGCTCTGCGGCGGGACGGACGGGACGCTGCTCCTACTGACCGGTCTGCGCATCGGTGGCGTCGGCTTCACCGCCGAGCTTCATGACAGCCGACCTGTGCTGGACGAGACGTGGGAGGAGATCGTCGAGGTCCCGTTCCGGCCGGTGTCGGAGGAGACGAAGCTGCGGCAGTGGAACTGGAAGAAGTGGTGGGAGTTGGGACTGGAGGTGCGCGACTACCGCGTGCGGTACTCCGCCACCGGTATGGACGCCGGCAGGAGTAAGAACGTCCGGGAGGACGACGAGTCTCAGACGGATGACCGGTATCTGCTGCAGTTCTGGCCTGCCCCGCCCGAACCGGCCCGGCTGCTCAAGCAGACGAGCAGCACGGCCGCGTCCTGGCACGACTTCGCCACTTCGCCCGTGGGCTGACCGCTTGAACGGACCGGGTCCTGAACGCCCGGTGAGGACCCGGAGTCTCGGGGACGGTTCGGCCTGCCTGTCGGCGTTCACCGCGTTCCCGCGCGAGATCTGGCGGCAGATCTGGTCCAACAACCCTCATGAACGCCTGAACAAGGGGATCCGCCGCCGCACCGACATGGTCGGCGTCTTCCCCGACCGCACCGCTCTGATCCGCCTGGTGGGCGCCGTGCTGGCCGAACAGAACGACGAGTGGACCGAGGCCCGCCGCTACATGGGACTCGACCTGCCGGCCAAAGGCCGCCCGAGGCGTCCGGCGCCTGACCGCGGCCCAACCCGCCAACCACCCGACCGTGCCCAGGAGATGCTCTTGGAAATCGGCATCCTTTCCCTGTCCGACCTTCAGACCGGCCCCGCCACGGGAACCCTGCACGACGCCGGGCGCCACACCCGCGAGATCGTGTCCTACGCCGTCGCCGCCGACCAGGCAGGCCTGGACGTCTTCGGCCTCGGCGAACACCACAGCCCGGACTTCGCCGTCGCCAACCCAGCCGTCCCGCTGGCCGCGATCGCCCAGGCCACCGACCTTGGC